>CANNRR010000029.1 GCA_947508055.1 Burkholderiales bacterium | reverse complement strand
TCCACGCCGTTGTTCTCGGCCAGTTTGCGTGCCCCGGCGTCGGCACGGGTGTTGAACCCGATGATGACGGCCTTGGCAGCAATGGCCAGATTGACATCGGACTCGCTGATAGCGCCCACCGCGGTGTACACCATTTGCACCTTGACTTCGTCGGTCGACAGTTTGAGTAGCGACTGAGCCAAGGCTTCTTGCGAACCCTGCACGTCGGCCTTGACGATGATCGGAACCATCTTGACTTCGCCTGCGGAAATATCCGTGAACATGTTTTCCAGTTTGGCGGCTTGCTGCTTAGCCAATTTGGTGTTGCGGAACTTGCCGGCACGGTAGGTTGCGATTTCACGGGCCCGGCGCTCGTCGGCCAAAATCATGAATTCGTCACCCGCTTGCGGTACTTCGGTCAGACCCTGGATTTCAACCGGAATTGACGGTCCAGCGGTCTTGATCGACTTCCCGTTCTCATCCAGCATGGCACGCACGCGGCCATAAGTTTGTCCAGCCAGCACTACATCGCCAGTCTTGAGCGTGCCGGACTGCACCAGAATCGTGGCAACTGGGCCGCGACCCTTGTCCAGACGGGCTTCGATCACCAGACCCTTGGCCATGGCATCGACTGGTGCTTTCAACTCCAGCACCTCAGCCTGCAGAAGCACTTGCTCCAACAAGTCATCGATACCCTGTCCGGTCTTGGCAGACACCGACACGAAAGGAGAACTACCGCCAAACTCTTCCGGAATCACTTCTTCAACCACCAGCTCGTTCTTCACCCGCTCAGGGTTGGCGTCGGGTTTGTCGATCTTGTTAATGGCCACCACAATAGGAACGCCCGCCGCCTTTGCGTGTTTGATAGCTTCCTTGGTCTGCGGCATCACGCCGTCATCAGCCGCCACCACCAGAATCACGATGTCAGTGGCATTGGCTCCACGGGCACGCATGGCCGAGAAGGCTTCGTGTCCCGGGGTATCCAGAAAGGACACCATTCCGCGCGGTGTTTCCACATGGTAGGCACCGATATGCTGAGTAATGCCTCCGGCCTCGCCCGATGCCACTTTGGCCCGGCGAATGTAGTCCAGCAAGGAAGTCTTACCGTGGTCCACGTGGCCCATCACAGTAACAACCGGTGCGCGCGGCAACGATTCCGCGTGTTGCTGTAGCACTTCATCATCCGTAAACGCCTCAGCATCGTCCAGCGCAGCAACAACGGCTTTATGCCCCATTTCTTCCACCAAAATCATGGCGGTGTCCTGGTCCAGCGGCTGGTTGATGGTGACCATCTGGCCCAACTTCATCAAATGCTTGATAACCTCGGATGCCTTGACTGCCATCTTGTGTGCCAATTCAGCCACGGTGATGGTTTCAGGCACATGCACCTCCAATACCCGTGCTTCGACGGGCGCCGAAACAGGTTGGTGTTCACGATCACGATCATTGCTACCGCGGCGGCCACGAGGGCCAGTGCGCCAGTTGGTTGACCGACCGGCTCCTGCGCCACTATCACCACGCGTAGGAATGGCTTTCTTCTTGGCAGGATCTCCCGCCCAGCTACTGGATAGCTTGGCTGACTTGACCTCTTTGCCAGCGCCGCCTGGAGCGTTGGCTGGCGCACCCACAACTGGTTTGACGGGCTTGGCAACGCTACCCGCTGCTGGCTTATGCAAGGTGCCCTTGATCGCAGTCTTCGCATCTGCCACTGGTGGCTTGGCCTCTTCAGGTTTCTTGGCGGTCAGCACCCGCTTCGGCGCGGCCATCATGGAGCGTATTGCAGCGGCCTCGGCTTCAGCCCTGCGGCGGCGATCGCCCAAATCAGCGGCGCGGACCACTTCTTCTTCTGCCAGTGCTTTGGATGCCGCAGCAGTCGCCAATTTTTCGCGAGCAATCGTTTCCGCTTTCGCAACCTCCACAACTTCCAAAGACTCAACCTGCTTGGGAATCGCTACAACGCCTGTCGATTCATTCGCAACCTTTGAAGCAATTGCCGCCTCTTTGCGAGCAGCTGATTGCGCAGCCAACGTCTCAGCCGCATCCCGTGCGCGCGCTTCTTGCTCCTCGCGGTCGCGGCGACGCTGCGCCAATTCCTCTTCCTGACGGCGGATCAACTCCGCCTGCCGCCGGTGCTCTTCCTCGCGACGCGCTAGTTCTGCATCGTCAATCAGTGGCGCAGTGGATGTGACAGTTGACGCCTCCACCTCCAGACTTTCAGGACCAGAAGTTACCTCATCGTCGCGACGTACAAAAGTGCGCTTCTTGCGCACCTCCACTTGGATCGTGCGTGCTTTACCAGTAGCATCAGCCTGCTTGATCTCTGTCGTCTGCTTCTTGACCAGCGTTATCTTTTTGCGGTCAGCGCTGACAGTTCCATGGCTGTTCTGCAAATAGCCTAACAAGCTGTGCTTGTCGGAGTCCGTCAGGACATCGGAGGCCGCCGATTTGGCGACCCCGGCCGACTTCAACTGCTCGAGCAGCGTGTCAGTGGATTTTTTGAGTTCATTTGCAAACTCTGCGACGGTCGTACTGGACATTTGTTGTGTAACCTTTGGCGGCGGCCCAACCACTCCTCGAGCGGTTGCAGGCCTAAACTGAAATTTTATTTACATAACCATTACTCTTGAGAAGCGGCTTCATCGGTAAACCAATGCTGGCGCGCCTTCATGATCAGGATCTTGGCCTCGTCCGAAGACTGACCGGTAATATCCGTGAGCTCGTCAACCGCGAGGTCGGCCAGGTCGTCGAGCGTATGCACACCGCTATCGGCCAACTTGCCAATCAGTTCGGTAGTCAGACCTTCGAGGTCGCGTAAATCCTGAGAGACTTCTTCCACACTCTCTTCATGTGCAATTTCCATCGTGAGCAAAGCGTTCTTGGCACGCGTGCGCAGTTCGGTCACGGTCTCTTCGTCAAAGCTTTCAATCTCCAGCATTTCCTGCAAGGGCACATAGGCCACCTCTTCGAGGCTGGTAAAGCCCTCAGCGATCAGGATGTCGGCAATTTCCTCGTCTACGTCCAACTTTTCCATGAACAGCTTGCGGCCACTATCGGTTTCATTGGCTTGCTTTTGGGCGGACTCTGCTGCGTCCAGAATATTGATGCGCCAGCCCGTCAACTCCGAAGCCAGACGCACGTTTTGACCGCCTCGGCCAATCGCAATAGCTAGGTTTTCCTCATCAACCACCACGTCCATGGCGTGGCGCTCTTCGTCCACCACGATGCTCGACACATTGGCCGGAGCCAAAGCTCCAATCACAAACTGGGCAGGGTCTTCGCTCCACAGAACGATATCCACACGCTCACCAGCGAGTTCATTGGTCACCCCATTCACACGGGTACCGCGCACACCGACACACGTGCCAATAGGGTCAACACGCTTGTCATGGGATAACACCGCAATCTTGGCGCGGGAACCGGGGTCTCGGGCGCAGGATTTGATCTCCAGCAAACCCTGCTCAATCTCGGGCACTTCCTGGCGGAACAATTCAATCATGAACTCGGGTGCAGAACGTGACAAAACGATGGGGGCGCCACGCAGTGTCAGGTCTACTTCCATGATCATCGCGCGCACACGGTCACCTGTTCGCAAATTCTCCTTCGGGATCATCTCGCCGCGTCGCAGGCGACCTTCAACACGGCCACTTTCGACAATCAGATCACCTTTGTCCATGCGCTTCACCGTGCCGACAAAAATCTTCTCACCGCGGGACATGAAGTCGTTGAGCAGCATTTCACGCTCGGCATCCCGAATTTTTTGCAAAATAACTTGCTTGGCAGCCATGGCACCGATACGGCCAATAGGTACGGAAGCTACCGACTCTTCGATATGTTCATCCACTTCGATGTCAGGGATTTGTTCCTTGGCTTCGAACAACAGGATTTCCTGGTCAGGCAGTTGCAGGCCCGCCTCATCGGGCACCACGTGCCAGCGACGGAATGTCTCGTAGTTCCCGCTATCGCGGTCCAGGGCGACGCGAATATCCACGTCACCGGGGTACAGCTTTTTGGTTGCTTGTGCCAAGGCAGCCTCAACAGCCCCCAACACCACATCACGCTCCACGTTTTTCTCACGTGAAATTGCTTCTACCAGCATCAACAGTTCGCGATTCATGCCATGACTCTCCTGAACACTCGATTTAACCAATACAAAACAAAACTTGTAGCCAGCCCCGTTACGGGCCGGCCAATTGCTACTCTGTGTCGCCCTCCGACCCACATGCCACATCGCGGCCTTTGAAGTTCACGATGGGAGCCAGTCGCGTTTCGCGCAGCTCATCCAAAGTAAATCCCAACGCCTGCAGCGGTGGCGGCACACGTTTCTTGCTCACTTTCTGCCCCGGCTTGACCACAGGAGCATCGCTCCAAACGATCTGCCACGCGACAACACCATCGACAGTCATCACTTTTTCCAGTGTGCCTCTAAACTTCTTGCGGCTGGCGTGCACTTGCCCGTCTGCAGCAACCCCCATCGGCGCCTTCAACGTGATGTCGATCACACGACCAACAAAGCGCTCAAAATCCTGAACACGGCGCAAGGGGCGATCAATGCCTGGCGACGAAATCTCCAACCGCTTGTACTCAATGCCATCAACTTCCAGTGCAAACTGCAACTGTCGGTTCACCTTCTCGCAATCTTCCACGTTAATGAACTGCTCAGGTGATGCAACCCCTTCCGCGGGGGGCACCCAGGGCAAATCGATGGTAATGCGCAGCAACCCGCCGGCGGATCGCTCAATCTCCACCAAGTCATATCCCAAACCACTCACAGTTTGTTCAACAATGTCCTGCAATGCCACTTCGAATTTGCCCGTTCAAAAACAATCGCCCAAAAAAAACGGGCGGTAATTACCCGCCCGTTTGGTCGTGAGGCTGGATTGTACTGCAAAAACGCGCTAAGTGCCTTGATTTGTAAGGAGTAATTGAATAACGTGCGACAATTCTGTATCGAGATATGCAATACCTAAGAGGATGAAATGGGATTTTTAGCAGGCAAAAAATTGTTGATTACCGGTGTATTGTCCAACCGCTCCATAGCGTATGGCATCGCCAAGGCCTGTCACGAGCAAGGCGCGGAGCTGGCTTTCAGCTATGTAGGCGAACGTTTCAAGGAGAGGATTACCGAATTTGCAGGCGATTTCAATTCCAAATTAATATTTGATTGCGATGTGGGCGATGACGCTCAAATCCAGAAACTGTTTGTCGATCTGGCCACGCATTGGCCCAAATTTGATGGATTTGTACACAGCATCGGATTCGCGCCACGAGAAGCCATCTCGGGAAATTTTCTGGACGGACTGACTCGCGAAAACTTCCGCATAGCCCACGACATCAGCGCCTATAGCTTTCCTGGCATGGCCAAGGCAGCACTGCCCTACCTCAACGACAACGCATCCCTCCTGACACTGACCTATCTGGGTGGCGTGCGCGTAGTGCCCAGTTACAACACTATGGGCCTGGCCAAGGCTTCACTGGAATCCTCGGTCCGCTACTTGGCGGAAGCCATTGGCCCACGCGGCATGCGGGTGAACGGCCTGAGTGCCGGTGCCATCAAAACTCTGGCCGCCAGCGGCATCAAGGATTTCGGTAAATTGCTGTCCATCTCGGCCAACGCGTCTCCTCTGCGTCGAAACGTAACGATTGATGAAGTCGGCAACGTGGCAGCGTTCCTGCTCAGTGACCTTGCTTCTGGTATGACCGGACAGATTACTTATGTCGATTGTGGTGTCAGCCAGTCTGCCGTTGCCGTGCTAGAAACTCCAATAGCATAAAGGGCTGCCAGCCCCGCAGAATATGCGGGAGCAGCTATCAAAAAGAGTAGCGCCACGATGGAGCTATTTTTTTGGCTAGCGAGTCTATCGCACACAATCCGCAAAGTAGTGGACCACCCCGTCGACGTCTTTCTCTTCCACCAGACCGTGGATATCGGTCTCAAATCCAGGGCACTTGGCGTTGAACTCGCGTGAGAACTTGAGGTAATCGACGATTTTCTTGTTGAACACTTCACCTGGAATCAAGAGCGGAATTCCCGGTGGGTACGGTGTGACCAAGCCGACGGTAATGCGTCCTTCCAACTTATCAATTTCCACCCGCTCGGTCTGCCGTAGCGCAATGTGTGCGTAGGCATCGCTGGGCTTCATGGCGGGCGTCAGGTCGCTCAAGTACATGTCTGTCGTCAACCGGGCAATGTCGTACTTGGAGTACAGCGCATGGATATGCTGACACAGGTCTGCCAGACCCATTTTTTCGTATTTGGGATGCGCCTTGCAGAATTCCGGCAGGATGCGCCACATTGGCTGGTTTTTGGCGTAATCGTCCTTAAACTGTTGCAACGCAGTCAGCATGCTGTTCCATCGACCCTTGGTGATACCAATGGTGAACATGATGAAAAAGCTGTACAACCCCGTCTTTTCGACCACCACGCCGTGCTCGGTCAGGAACTTGGTCACGATGCTGGCGGGAATCCCGGTCTTGGAAAACTTGCCATTCAAATCCATGCCAGGCGTCACGATGGTGGACTTGATAGGGTCCAGCATGTTGAAGCCAGTGGCCATCTTGCCAAAACCGTGCCAGTTGGCCTTGGCATTTTTTGACTCCCCCTTGATGATCCAGTCACTCGCACGGCCAATGCCTTCGTCAACGAGCTTGTCCGGGCCCCAGACCTTGAACCACCAGTCATCACCATATTCCTCGTCCACCTTGCGCATCGCACGGCGGAAGTCCAGAGCTTCGGCAATGCTTTCCTCCACCAGAGCAGTACCACCCGGGGGCTCCATCATGGCTGCGGCCACATCGCAACTGGCAATGATGCTGTATTGCGGCGAGGTGGATGTATGCATCAGATACGCCTCATTGAACAGATGCTTGTCCAGCTTAACGGTTTGCGAGTCCTGAACCAGCACATGGCTAGCCTGGCTGATACCGGCCAACAGCTTGTGTATCGACTGAGTCGAATAGACCATCGCTTCCTTCGGTCGCGCTCGGTTCTTGCCCATCGCATGGTAGGTCCCGTAAAACGGGTGGAATGCAGCGTGAGGCAGCCAGGCTTCGTCAAAGTGAATGTTCTCCACGTAACCATCGAGCATCGATTTGATGGTCTCGGTGTTGTACAGAACACCGTCATAGGTGCTCTGTGTCAGCGTCAGAATCCGCGGTTTGACCTTGTTCGCATCAACACCCATTAGCAGCGGATTGGCCCTGATCTTTTCGCGAATCGCGGCCGGCTCAAACTCGCTTTTCGGAATGGGTCCAATGATGCCAAAGTGGTTGCGTGTGGGCTTCAGGAAAACCGGAATAGCGCCCGTCATGATGATGGCGTGCAGGTTGGACTTGTGGCAGTTGCGGTCCACAATCACCACATCGCCCGGTGCCACCGTGTGGTGCCAAACCATTTTGTTGGACGTGGACGTGCCATTGGTGACGAAGAAGCAGTGGTCCGCATTGAAGATGCGGGCTGCGTTGCGTTCGCTCTCACCGATGGCGCCGTTGTGGTCCAGCAATTGACCCAACTCTTCCACTGCATTGCATACGTCCGCACGCAGCATGTTTTCTCCATAGAACTGGTGGTACATCTGCCCTACCGGGCTCTTGAGAAACGCTACGCCGCCCGAGTGGCCTGGACAGTGCCAGGAGTACGAACCGTCTTCCGCGTAATCCAGCAGGGCCTTGAAAAAAGGCGGTTGCACACCTTCCAGGTAGCTCTTGGCTTCACGGATGATGTGGCGCGCGACAAACTCGGGCGTATCCTCAAACATATGGATGAACCCATGCAATTCACGCAGGATGTCGTTGGGAATATGGCGCGACGTCTTGGTCTCGCCATAGACGTAAATGGGTACATCCAGGTTTTTGCGACGCACCTCTTCAATGAAATGTCGCAAATTGAGTACCGCAGGGTCCAGATCCGGGCCAGGCGTGAACTCTTCATCGTCAATCGACAGGATGAAGGCACTGGCTCGGCTTTGCTGCTGGGCGAACTGGCTCAGGTCCCCGTAGCTGGTAACGCCCAGCACCTCAAACCCTTCGGTTTCAATCGCATGTGCCAAGGCGCGAATACCCAGCCCGGACGTGTTCTCAGACCGGAAATCCTCGTCGATGATGACAATGGGAAAGCGAAATTTCATGACAAGGCTCCAGCCGCAAGCGAAATAAATGAAGAAAACAGGCGCGAAGTGTAAGGACTTATTGTGTCGGGCGGCTTGCGCTGCCCGCCTTTTGCCTCAAAATGTGGTGATCGCAACACAAGCAAGGACCTTATGGCCGAATCAACAATCTGGTGGTTGCTCGCTGGCACCGCGGTGGGCATTGAACTGGCCACTGGAACCTTCTACCTTCTGATGTTGGCCATCGGCCTGGCGGCTGCGGCAGTAACAGCCCACGCGGGTGCGACTAGCACCACGCAAATTGTGGTCGCGGCGCTGGTGGGTGCGGGGGCAGTGATGGCCTGGCGCGCCTATAAACAGACCAAACCGTCAAGCCTACCCGCCACCGCCAATCGTGACGTCAATCTGGACATCGGAGAAACTGTGCAAGTTGATGCATGGAATCCAGATGGCACCACAACGGTGAAGTACCGAGGTGCCAAGTGGGCTGTCTCCATGTTGCCCGGTGACCCGCTTGCCATTGGACCGCACCGGGTGGTCGAGGTGGTGGGCAGCCGCCTGATCGTCCAGAAACTGTAACCCCGGGGCCAGGTCGGACCCAATGACATCAACTCAAAGGAAACGCTATGGAAATTGGACTCATTTTGCTGGTCATCGCAGTGATGTTTATTACCAAATCAGTCAAAGTCGTGCCCCAGCAGCACGCCTGGGTGATTGAACGTCTTGGCAAGTACAACGGAACGCTGACGCCAGGATTGAGCTTTTTGATGCCGTTCGTGGATCGGGTTGCCTACAAGCATGTGTTGAAGGAAATTCCGCTGGATATTCCGAGCCAGGTTTGCATTACGCGAGACAACACACAGTTGCAGGTCGACGGCATTTTGTATTTTCAGGTGACGGACGCCATGCGAGCCAGCTATGGCTCCAGCAACTACGTGGTGGCAATTTCCCAATTGGCGCAAACGTCGCTGCGATCGGTCATCGGCAAGCTGGAGTTGGACAAAACCTTCGAAGAGCGCGACATCATCAACGCACAGGTTGTCCAGGCTATCGACGAAGCAGCGCTGAATTGGGGCGTGAAGGTACTACGGTATGAGATCAAGGATTTAACACCTCCCAAGGAAATTTTGCACGCAATGCAACAGCAAATCACTGCGGAACGTGAGAAGCGCGCTCTGATCGCTGCGTCCGAAGGACGTCGCCAGGAACAAATCAATATTGCAACGGGGGAACGCGAAGCCTTTATTGCCCGCTCAGAAGGGGAAAAACAAGCCGCCATTAACAATGCGCAGGGCCAGGCCGCTGCGATTCTGGCTGTGGCTGAGGCCAATGCACAGGCGATTGAACGCGTAGCCGCCGCCATTCGCCAACCCGGCGGTGAGCAGGCGGTTCAGCTGAAAGTTGCCGAACAGGCTGTCCTTGCGTATTCAAAGGTTGCATCCGATGCAACCACGACACTGATTGTGCCGAGCAACATGACCGAGGTCGCTTCACTCATCGGGTCGGCCATGAAAATGGCGCAACTGACGAAATAGCGCAGCGATTAGTAGCAAGAGAAAAGCCCCAGTTTCACTGGAAAACTAGGACCTTTAGGAGTTTGCTTTAATCCGTTGGAGACCGTTAAAGCAGACGGGGGTTGCGGGTGTCTTATCCGGGTAACTGGTTATCAGACTTACCTTCTTGCGACAAAAAGACCAGAATGACGACTAAGCCGATGATCGGAACAAGGACGACCAGTTGCCACCAACCGCTCCTTCCTGTGTCGTGGAGTCTTCTGGTTGCTGCCGCAACTGACGGAAGCAGAGTTCCCAGCGAAAACAGTCCGCTCAAAATTGAACTGATCATCGACGTTGCCAAGCTGGCTATCACAATGAACAGAATGAACCACCAGTACTCAGAACGAGTTGCTCGGCCTGTGAAGTCAGCATACTTTGCGAAACATACTTTGATTGATTCTTGAAATGTCATGTCGATCCTCCGATGTTGTTGAATAGCATTGTGGTGTAGAAATCGCACAGCGTCTATCCTTGGTTGCCTGAACTGTGTCACCGACCGGCGCATAGGTTCCATTCCGTGATCGCCGTATAGGCGCCATTCTGTGACCGACGTAATGAGAGCCTGCCGGGCCACTGCCAGCTGCAACTACGGTCTACTGACACCAATTTCTCCAAGGTCACCATCTTGGTGATCTCCGATTTGGAGACATTGGCTGAGAAACTGCGAGAATGTTTACTGCGGTAGCGAACCAGACGATGGGTGACCATGTTGGTACAAGCTCAATGGAGTGATCATGCGATATTTTGTCATTGCGTCGATGTTGGCATTGCTGACCGGATGTGGTGGCGGTGGTGGTTCCGATCTAACCGCCTACTTACTGGCAATTGCTCGTGCAAGTGCGAAGGAAGCGGAGTCAAGGCAGCTGGCAGTAGACACGCCATGTAATCAGGTCTCCCAGTGCGGCACTGTTTCCTTCGTTGACCCAAAGAGCCAGTGTCCATTGCCGATCTACGTTCCGTACTCATTGGTGTCCCCCACCGCAACGGCAGGGAAGGCTGCAGCAGATCAGCAAAGGGAGCTTGCGGCACTGGCGCGGGCGTTATCGCAGCAACCCTTAGTACCCTGCCCAGCGATCATGACCATAGCTCCCAACCTCGCTTGTGTTGCATCAAAGTGCCAAGCTGCACCGTTAACACCAACGCAGTAAATGGATTACTTTGCCAGCCGCGATTGACCTGGACTTCACTCAACATCAAGTAGATGAACCGCCTTGAATTCAACATCAACCTGTCAGCGCAGGAGTACCTCCTGTACTACCGAGGTAGTGTCAACAAGGTAGTTGCGCGATGCACCGATGGAACAACGATTCAATTTCCTGCACTGCTCAAGCCGTTTGTTACAAGTGGCGGCATCGTGGCAATTTTGCCCTGTCATGTGACGGCAGCGGGAAGGGTTCTGAGATCAGGCGTGCATAGCGTCGCCTCTGCTCAGGTCGATTTTTCCTATCGGCGATAGCCCAGCATCCGCGCAGGTAAGAACAACACTGCCCGGATTAACGCCAGCACCGCGCCAACACTGATCCCGATCAACCTCAGTGGGATTGATATTAGCCAGACGATGGTCCACAAGATCAATGCCAGCACCGCTATGGGCCAGCAGATGATGAACAGGATGAGCCAAGCAAGAAAGCTGAGCATGGTTATGACTGCTGAGCAGTGGCAGCTTGTGTCTTGGCAGTAATCGCCGACTGCTGGGTTGCCTGTTGTGCCACGCTATCAAAGCTCCACAACATGGTTCCATGCACAAGGGCTGTCATTGCGACTGCGATAGTGAATGCTGCGATACGAATGCTGTTGGTTGATGTCATGTCTTCTCTCCAGTATCGGGCCACTGTGGCCCGTTGAAGAGAATGTAGGTCCTGTAATCCGCAATTGCACTCGGAATGCGATGGATTGCAGATTGGCGGGATGAATGCCAGCAAATGCTGGGACAAGGCCGCACGCACCACGGTCAGCTCAAAGGTGCCCGTTCGCGTTCGCGCCCTACGCGTCAACGATGGGAAGCCCATGGGGGCTGGGGTACCGGGTGGGATTCCATGAGTGCGCAGACGCGCTAAGGTCTGAGGAGGGGTAGCCGTTAAACCCAACGGGGTAACGTGGGGCAATGGCAACGCGTTTAGTGAATTGCTACATATTTAGTAGCACTAGGCAAAATGAATTAGGGCCTCCCAAGAGGGAGGCCCTTTATCACTGGCGGAACAGGCGGGATTCGAACCCGCGGAGGGTTTTACCCCTCGCACGCTTTCCAGGCGTGTGACTTAAACCGCTCATCCACCGTTCCAGAGCCTTTGATTTTAACCTGCCTTTGGACTAGATTCAAAGCCAGGCCGTGTCAAATCCTGAAAAAGGAGTCAATTTAACAGGTCAGACTTAATCATCGAATCACGGCCCCCTGTCGAATCGGCGACCACGAACCGTCGTCGGTAGGCTTCGCCTTCACCATAGCAGCCACCAAGACCAAGCACGGTCTTGCTGTGCAAAAGCTATCAACAACTTCTCCGTCACCGTTTGTTCGCAAAACTCGATGCATCAGATCTTGGGTGGCATCCGTTCGACCAGAGCCTGTGCGACTGCTACGTTGACTGCCATTTCCACATCCAGATGCCACTGCGGCAGAGCCTTGCACAACTGTTCTTCAATCAATGCATATAGCTCTGTACGCAGTTGCTGTTCCAGACCGGGTTTCAGCGCCTGAAGCACATGCTCGACTAGAGCTTCGCGGTCAATCACCGCAGTCGGCGGCGCAACACCGGGTCGCACCACTTCGGTCAGTGTCGGAACGAATCGGATCGGTGGTTTGCTCGTCAACATCAGCCCGAGCGCTTCAAAGCCAAATCGTGACGGGTAATGGTGTAGCCCCGTTCGGTATAAAACTTCCACCGACTTCGCGCCTGATCCCGGTCAGCGTCATCCGTGCTCACCACTTCAATCAGTCGGTTAAACGAATCAAACCCACTGGGCACGGCATCCCCCAGATTAACCAGCACGTCGCGAGCACCGGACGCCAAATCAACGCCGGTTGTCAGGACGACGGGGGAGCGCTTGTGCACGGATGCCTCGGCCGAACTCAGACAATGGGGTACAAAATCGGTCGTAGAAAGCGCCCAAAGGTCTGTGTCCAATTGAGCAATAGTGACCCTGTCGCCCAACACCCGCACATTTGCACCACTCCCATAGGCCTTGCGCAGCAAGCGGGTTGTATAAGCCAATTTATCAGGCGCACCAAAATGAAAAGCGATTTCTGTCACGTGCTGCGCGCCTGACCCAAAAGGTATTCCACCAACAAGCCAACTGGTCGACCGGTCGCACCCTTGGCAGCGCCGCTCTTCCATGCAGTACCGGCAATGTCCAGGTGCGCCCACGGAAACTTCTCGGCAAAGCGCTGCAAGAATTTGGCCGCTGTAATAGAGCCTCCTGCCCGGCCGCCCACGTTAGCCACGTCGGCAAAACTGGTTTTCAAACCCTCAGCGTAGTCTTCGTCGAGCGGCATTCGCCAGCACAAATCCTGCGCGGCATCACCAGCGGCAAACAAGGCGTTTGCCAACGCGTCCTGGGTGGAGAACAAACCGCTGCGCACGCCCCCCAGGGCGATGACGCAGGCACCAGTCAACGTGGCAACATCCACCACCGCGGTTGGCTTGAATCGCTCAGCATAGGTCAGTGCATCGCACAAGACCAGACGACCTTCGGCGTCGGTGTTGAGGATCTCGATGGTTTGACCACTCATGCTGGTCACCACATCGCCTGGCTTGACCGCCTGCCCACTGATCAGGTTTTCACATGCTGCAATCAGGCCCACCACATTAATGGCCGGCTTAAGTGCAGCGAGCGCGCGAAACGTACCCAACACGCTTGCTGCGCCCGACATATCGAACTTCATCTCATCCATTTCAGGCGCGGGCTTGATCGAGATGCCGCCACTGTCAAAGGTAATCCCCTTGCCGACCAGTACCGTTGGGGCATGGGATTTGGCAGCACCGTTGTAATGCAAAACGATAAACCGCAAGGGTTGGTCAGAGCCTTGTGCCACTGCCATGAACGAGCCCATGCCCAGTTTGGCAACCTCTTTGGGGCCCAGCACCTCGCAGCTAATTTTTGGCAGCTTTGCCAGTTCCTGTGCTGCCTTGCCCAGCATAGTCGGCGTGGCGTGGTTGGCCGGCCTGTTGGCCCACTCCTTGGCCAGTTCGGCACCTAACACGATACCAACCGCGCGGTCGAACGAGGCCTGAACCTCAGTCGCGTTGCTGGCTGCCACTAGCACCTTTCCCACGGTACGTCCTTCGGGCTTGGATTTGGTGTGCGTATAAACGTAGGTTGCATCCGCGGTCGCAGTGACCACGGCGCGAACGGCATCTTCGCGGGCGGGCGCTGCAAAGCACACCAGCAGCTTCTTCAGAGTCGCTGACTTGACCGAAGCCACTGCAGCAACTACTGCGGCACGAACATCGCGCGCAGACCCGCTACCGATTCCGACCAGCACTACGCGGGCGGCATTGGCCTGTATAGGGCGATACAGAGGCAAGAGCTTGCCAGGCTTGAGTTCCAGATCACCAGATTTGGTGGCTTGGGCCAATAATTCAGATAAATCGTCTTTGCCGGCCTTGAAATCTTGCGCCACCAACACAATCAGGGCGTCACATTTCTCGGTAGAGGCCCCGACCAGGCCCATGGGTTTAAGTTCAAAGTTCATAATTCAGGTTTTCCTTTGCCCGACATGTTATTCCATTCCTCCATCCGAAAAGAACTCGCGCGCAGTTTTGGCGCCACGCTGGTGGTACTGGTAACGGTAGTGATGACCATGACGCTGATCCGCACGCTGGGCGAGGCTGGGCGTGGAATTTTTAACCCAGCGGATGTAATGATCATCATGGGTTACACGGTTCTGTCGGATATGCCAACTATTTTGTCCATGTGCCTTTTCCTGGCGGTACTCACTGTTCTAACTCGCATGTTTCGCGACAGCGAAATGGTGATTTGGTTTGGCAGTGGACGTGGTTTGACATCGCTCATCAAACCGCTGTTCCGGTTTGCATGGCCCATTCTGGTGGTGATCGCTGCTCTATCCTTTTTGATTTTGCCGTGGGCATTTTCCCGCATCGAGGATATGCGCGACCGCTACGAAAAGCGCGGCGACATTGCCCGTATCGAGCCGGGCCAGTTCCAGGAGTCTTCCAATGGCGAGCGGGTGTTTTTCATAGAAAAGGACACCAACGGCACACAAGCGGGCAACAATGTATTCATTGCCCAACACAAGAATGACAAGGAAAGCATCACCTCGGCCCGACGTGGCCGAGTCGAGATTACGAGCAGCGACAAGTTTCTGATTCTTGAGAATGGGCAGCGCCTTGAAAAAGCAAGCCACAAGCCAGACCTGACTGTGGCTGTGTTCCGAATCTACGGTGCCAAGGTCGATGCCGATGACCAGTCGGCACGCAGCTTTGTACCATCGCGCGCCAAGAGCACGCTCGATCTGCTGCAAAACCCAACCAGCGCCCATCTTGCCGAAATCTCCTGGCGCGCCGGTCTGGCATTGGCGGCCGTCAATTTTGTGGTCATCGGGCTGGCCACCGCCGGGGTCAACCCGCGCGTGGGGCGTACCGCCAATCTGGGTTTTGCCTTTATGGCGTTTATTGTCTACTTCAACCTGCTCATTCTGGGCAAAACCTGGGTGGAGACTGGCCAGGTGCAATTGGGCGCGTACTTGCTGGTCCTGCATGGCGGCGCCCTGTCTGTTGCATTGCTATGGCTTGCAAAACGCCATAACAACTGGGCCTTTCTCCGAAGACACAAGTTGCACGAACCGAAAGTCTCGTCGAAGGATTCTGCGTGAAGACTGTCCGTCGTTTGCTCTATGGTGAGGTGGTGCTAGCCGTTGTGCTGGTGACCCTGGGCTTTGTTTCGTTGTTTTACTTTTTTGACTTCGTCGAAGAACTGCAAGCCGTAGGCAAGCACCGCGACACTGGCTACAGCGTGGCGCAGGCCCTGCTGTATGTGGCGCTGACGTTGCCCAGCCACCTGTATGAGTTGTTGCCCATTACCGTTTTGATTGGCACTATTTTTGTGATGGCGCGGCTCGCGCAAAGCTCCGAGTTCACCATTTTGCGCACCAGTGGGCTGGGCCCTTGGCGTGCGCTGCGAGCACTGTTGGTCTTGGGCTTAGGTTTTGTGGTTTTTACCTTCGCAGTGGGTGACTATGTAGCGCCAATGGCGGACAAGTCAGCGCAGTTACTCAAATCACGTTACCAAGGCAAGGTTACAGTGGGGAAAACGGGTGCATGGCTCAAAGAACGCCAAGCCTACAGCCACTATGCCGTTAACGTGGGGGCACTGGCTCCAGATGCCAGCATGCGCGAGGTGCGTATTTTTGAGTTTGACAACCAGGGCTTTCTGGTCTCAATGACCGAGGGTCAGACGGCGAAATTTAACAAAGACGACTCTTGGCTTCTGGAGGTCGTCGACCATACCGAATTCATTAGTGCCGACGCCAACGCCACCCGAGTTGACCGCACGGCAGTCGCCACCTTCCGCTGGCCTACACAAATCAGCGCAGAAATGGTCGCCACAGCCGTATTGCGGCCTGAACGCATGGGGACGATTGACCTGTTTCAGTACATCCGCCACCTCAATGCCAATGGGCAAACGGCGCAAAAGTATGAAATCCAGTTCTGGAAAAAAGTGTTTTATCCGCTGAGCTGTCTGGTCATGGTGGTGCTGGCACTGCCCTTTGCCTACTTGCATTTCCGCTCGGGCAGTATCGCTACATATGTGTTTGGCGGCGTGATGGCGGGCATCAGCTTTGTACTGCTGAATAACGTCCTGGGCGACCTGGGCGCACTGCAGGGCTGGCAACCCTGGTTGACCGCCGCGCTACCCGGTTTGATCTATTCCTTGATTTCCTTGACGGCCTTCACCTGGCTGGTAATACGACGATGACGACTCCGATGACAACCCTGACAAACACCCCCCCTCAAACTGGCATTGTGCTTTTTGCCCACGGCTCGCGTGACCCCCAGTGGCACAAGCCAATGGAAGCGGTTGCAGCCCACATTGCTGCCGCCTCGGCGCAAACGCCGGTCGAATGCGCATACCTCGAAATCAGCACGCCCGACCTCACCACCGCAACCGACAAACTGATTGCGCGGGGAGTGAATACCATCACTGTGGTACCGTTGTTTTTGGGCGTTGGCAAACACGCCCGCCAGGACCTGCCGCAATTGGTGACAAACCTCCAAAACAACCATCCGGAAGTGCGATTCACCTTGCAACCGGCGGTGGGCGAAGATGTCCGACTGATTCAACTCATTGCGAATATCGCAATGGAGCGCCTCTGAAAACGGTTGCTGCGGCATAATGAATTCCATCTTTAGTTGGAATTCGATATGAACTTGCACCAATTTCGCTTTGTTCAGGAAGCCGTTCGCCGCAACCTCAACCTGACTGAAGCTGCCAAGGCACTGCACACATCGCAACCCGGCGTTTCGAAAGCCATCATCGAACTGGAAGAAGAGTTGGGCATAGAGATTTTTGCCCGCCACGGTAAGCGCCTCAAACGCGTCACCGAGCCCGGCCAGCACGTGCTCAAAAGCATCGAATTGATCCTGCGCGAGGTTGGCAACCTCAAGCGCATTGGTGAGCAATACAGCGCGGAAGACAGTGGCACCCTGTCGATTGCGGCCACCCACACCCAGGCCCGCTATGTCCTGCCGGAAAAAGTAGCCGGCTTACGCTCAGCCTACCCCAAGGTCAACATCAGTCTGCACCAGGGCTCGCCAGACCAGGTGGCGCGAATGCTGATTGACGAAGTGGCCGAGATTGGCATTGCCACCGAATCCCTGGCCGACTATTGCGAACTGGTCACCCTGCCCTGCTACGAGTGGCAGCACATGCTGGTGCTGCCGACTGACCACCCACTGACGCGCAAAGACCGCATCACACTGGAAGACGTCGCGCTGGAGCCGATCATCACCTACCACCCATCGTTTACCGGACGCACCAAGATTGACCACGCTTTTGCCACCCGCAAACTTCAACCCCGCATTGCGCTCGAAGCCATTGATTCCGACGTCATCAAGACCTATGTGCGCCTGGGCCTTGGCGTGGGTATTGCCGCCGAAATGGCCGTTCGCGATGTGATAGAAGACGGTGGCAAAGACGGTCTGGTAGTGCGCCCTGCGGGCAATCTGTTCGGTCAGAACGTGGCCCGCGTTGCCTTCAAGCGTAGCGCCTACCTGCGCAACTTTGTCTACACTTTTGCGGAGCTGTTGAGCGACAGGTTGGACCGTAAACTCATTGCCCGCGCCATGGACGGACATGTGGAAAACTACGATTACTGACACCCTTAACCCATGACGACACCCACACTGACTTCTCGCCTGCCCGACGTTGGCACCACCATCTTCTCCGTCATGTCGGCTCTTGCAGCGCAGCACAAGGCCGTCAACCTGGGCCAGGGCTTTCCGGACTTTGCCTGCGACCCGGCGCTGGTCAACCATGTGCTTGAGGCCATGCAGGCCGGGCACAATCAGTACCCACCCATGCCCGGCATCCCGCAGTTCCGCGACGCTATTGCGGCCAAGATTGAATCGCTGCAAGGGCGCAACTACCGCGCAGCCGACGAGATCACCATCACCGCTGGGGCCACGCAGGCCATCATTACCGCCATCTTGGCGGTTGTGCACCCGGGCGAAGAGGTGATCGTGCTGGAGCCCTGCTACGACAGCTACGTTCCGAACATCGTTCTCGCAGGTGGCACAGCTGTGCGCGTGCCGCTGACGCCAGGCACGTTCCGACCGGACTTTGACGCCATTGCCGCCGCCATTACGTCCAAGACCCGCGCCATCATCATCAATAGTCCGCACAATCCGAGCGCGACGGTGTGGACGCGTCAGGACATGCTGACGCTACAGGAACTGCTGGCGCCCACCAACGTTCTGTTGATCAGCGACGAGGTCTATGAGCATATGGTGTTTGACGGTGCCCAGCACGAAAGCGCGGCGCGGTATTCGGGCCTGGCCGAGCGGGCCTTCATCGTTTCCAGCTTTGGCAAAACCTACCATGTGACCGGATGGAAAGTAGGTTATGTGGCGGCACCGGCGTCGATGACTGCCGAGTTTCGCAAGGTGCATCAGTTCAACGTGTTCACCGTCAACACACCGATGCAATACGCATTGACCGCCTACATGGCCGACCCGACTCCGTACCAGGACTTACCCGCCTTCTACCAGCGCAAGCGGGACCTGTTTCGCACGGGGCTGGCCGGCACACGTTTCAAACTGCTACCCAGCGAAGGCAGCTACTTTCAGTGTGTTGACATCTCACAAGTGAGCGACCTGGGCGAGGCCGACTTTTGCCAATGGCTCACTGCCGAAGTGGGTGTGGCAGCGATTCCACTTTCGGCCTTTTACGGCAATGGCTTCGACCAGCATGTGGTGCGCTTCTGTTTTGCCAAGCAGGACGCTACTTTGCAGGCAGCACTGGTACGGCTCAAGGCGCTGTAAACAGTCGCATCAATCGGGCAATCCATACGCCACCGAATCCAGGGTGTACTAAGCACCTGACGCAAATCCGGGACGGCTATTGGATTCTGCTCAACGCATCAGTGCCGCCTGCGTGATCCCCGCGAGCGTGCCCCGAGTGCTGATGAGTTCGGGCTCCAGCATCACTTCGATCAAGGTACCTTCGGGTCGGGCCAACGCTGCCAGCAACTCGGGTTCAAATTCGGTACTGCGCTGGATGCGTACACCGGCGTAACCATAGGCACGCGCAAGGGCCGCAAAGTCCGGGTTGCGCAGTGCGCTTCCCGCTACGCGCTGCGGGTATTCGCGCTCCTGGTGCATGCGGATCGTGCCGTACATGCCGTTATTGAGCAGCAGGATGATGGTTTTGGCCCCGTATTGCGCGGCGGTGGCCAGTTCCTGGCCGTTCATCAGAAAGTCACCGTCGCCCGCGATGGTGAATACCACTCTGCCCTGCCCCACAGCGTCCGCATTGGCTTTGCTGACTATGGCTGCGGCAATGCCGGCTGGCACGCCGTAACCCATCGCACCATTGGTAGGTGCCAGCTGAGTCTTATGCCCACTGGCAAGGCCGGTGTAGCGGTAAAAACGATGCAGCCAGCTAGCAAAGTTGCCGGCGCCATTGGTGAGCACAGCGTCTGGCGGCAAATGCCTTTGCAGCGTGGCGATCACGGTGTGCATATCCACCAAGCCGCGCTCAGTATCGGCAGGTAGGTCCTTCATGGGAGTGGGTTGCAAGTTGGACTGATAGTCAGCATGGCAGCCCTGAGTCCACGCCCCCCACGACACATTGACAGGTGCGGCCAGAACCTCCAGCGATCGAGCGGCGACGCGCATACTGGAATGGATGGCCAGATCCGCCTGATAGACACGGTTCAACTCTTCGGCGCTGGCGTGGATGTGCACAAGTTTTTGCTTGCTGCGCGGCGCTTGCAACAGGGTGTAGCCGCCGGTCGTCATCTCACCCAGGCGCGGGCCGATGGCGATAATCAGGTCACTTTGCGATATGCGCCTGGCCAGCGCGGGGTTGATGCCAATGCCCACGTCGCCCGCGTACTGCGGGTGGTGGTTGTCAAAAGTATCCTGAAAGCGAAACGCATTGCCAACCGGCAGACGCCAACTTTCAGCGAAGCGCTGCAGGGCCTGCGCTGACTGTGGCGTCCAGCCACCACCACCTGCTATGACAAAAGGTCGCTCCGATTTCAATAGCAGCTCACGCAATGTGCACAAGGCCCCGGGGTCACTCCATGCATCAGACGGCTCCACTCTGACCAGCGGAGCGGGTAAAACACCAGTCACCGGATGCGGTACCAGCGCCTGCACCAGCATGTCTTCGGGCAGCACAAGTACGACGGGGCCGGGGCGGCCGTTCATGGCGGTGGCAAAGGCCCGGGCCACGTACTCCGGAATCCGTGCGGCGTCGTCAATGCGCTCCACTCGCTTGGCCATCCCCAATGCGCTGGGACCAAACATGACACGGTAGTCCATTTCCTGAAAGGCTTCGCGGTCTCGCTGGTCGCCGGCCACATCGCCGACCAGTAGGACCATTGGCGTGGAATCTTGAAACGCAGTGTGCACGCCAATGCTGGCATTGGTGGCGCCAGGGCCGCGCGTCACAAAACACACTCCGGGGCGACCGGTGAGCTTGCCGTGTGCCTCGGCCATGAAGGCGGCACCGCCCTCTTGCCGGTTGATCACAAACTGAATCTGGTTGCGGTACAGGTGAAAGCCGTCCAGAACGGCCAGATAGCTCTCTCCGGGTACGCCGAATGCGTGGGTGACTCCCTGTTCAATCAGGCATTGAACCAGCAGGTGGCCGGCAAGTTGGGGGGTGGGAATCGCAAGATTTGGAGCAGTCATGCAGCTATTGTGCATGGACTGCCTGAACCCGTTCGACGCCGCGGATCAGTGCTTGTCTGGCGCCGCTCGGTGGTAGTTGCCGGTGCCACGGTGCGAAACTTTGTCGGTGGTTAGCATGTCGCCGGGCATGTAAGTCGGTCCGCCGTCCAGTCGCACGTAGTACGGGGCGAACTCGGTGTTGGCCAGTGCCAGCAAATCCTGCAGGTCGTCCAGCACAAAATAGACTTCCTGAAAATCGTCAATGCGGTAGTTGGTGCGCATGACACGTTCCAGATCAAACGCGATACGGTTGGGCGAATCGCTCTGTATGGAAAACCGGCTCTCGGAAAGCGACGACGCAATGCCAGCGCCGTAAATGCGCAGGCCGTCTGTCTGTTGCACCAGACCAAACTCCACCGTGTACCAGTAGACACGGGCCAACTCGGTCAGTTTGCCCAGGCTCTGCGCACGCAGACCGCCCTTGCCATAGGCCTGGATGAAGTCCGCCATCAACGGGTTCATCAGCATGGGCACGTGGCCAAACACATCGTGAAAGACATCAGGCTCTTCCAAATAGTCCAGCTCGTGCGCGCCACGGATGAAGTTGCCCGACGGAAAGCGCCGGTTCGCCAAGTGGTCAAAAAAAACGTCGTCGGGCACCAAGCCCGGCACCGCCACGATTTGCCAGCCTGTGGCTGCGTGCAGGGTCTCGGACAGTTCTTCGAAGTTCGGTATGCGCTCTGCCGACATCGGCAGCTTGTTCATGCCGTCTACAAAGGCATCGCACGCCAGGCCCGGCAAGAGCCGGGTTTGTCGCTCGTATAGGGTCTTCCAAACCGCGTGCTGCTCGGCCGTGTAGGCTGCCCAGCCTTGGTCTACCGTCCAGTCCGCTCGCTGTGACGCTGCCGCTGGGCCGGCGGCCAGGCCGTGCCTGACCTTGTCGTTGTCTGCGTTCATGGTGGTCCCCCGGTCAGCCAGCCACTGGCAAGGGTGCATAGCCCGCAAAGGCCTGGTCGCAACGTTGTGCCATGTCGATGTCATTGCTGCTCAGGCCATCGACATCGTGTGTGGTCCAGGTGATGGACACCCGGTTGTACACATTGCTCCACTCTGGATGGTGGTTATGCTTTTCAGCGGCAATGGCGATCTGGGTCATGAAAGCAAAAGCCTGCATGAAGTCGCCCAGCATGAACTCACGGGTGATGGCGCCGCCATGCGCATCCAGCGTCCAGTGCGGTAGCGCGCTCAACTCCAGAGCGGCCTCGGCTGCATTGAGTTTGCGCATGCTCAGTCTGCCGTGATGACGCCACGGCGCAGTTGGTCGCGCTCCATGGATTCAAACAGTGCCTTGAAGTTACCCTCGCCAAAGCCGTCATCGCCCTTGCGCTGGATGAATTCAAAGAACACCGGTCCCAACACTGTTTGCGAGAAGATTTGCAGCAGCAGGCGGCGTTCGCCATCTTTGCTGACACCGTCGAGCAATATGCCACGACTTTGCAGCGCTCTCACGTCCTCGCCGTGGTTGGGCAAGCGGCCTTCCAGCATTTCATAGTAGGTGGCTGAGGGCGCGGTCATCAACGGTACACCGGCCTTCTTGAGACTGTCCAACGTCGTTATCAGGTCATCACTCAGCAGCGCAATGTGCTGTATGCCCTCGCCGTTGAACTGCATCAGGTACTCCTCGATCTGACCGGACTTGCCGGACGCTTCTTCGTTCAACGGAATGCGGATCATGCCGTCAGGCGCGGTCATGGCACGTGAGGTCAGTCCGGTGTATTCACCCTTGATATCAAAATAGCGAATCTCGCGGAAATTGAAAATCCGCTCGTAAAAGCTGCCCCAAAACGCCATGCGCCCACGGTACACGTTGTGGGTCAAGTGGTCGATGATCTTGAGGCCATGACCCACCGGGTGGCGGTCCACACCAGGGAAGAAGTCAAAGTCAATATCGTAGATGGATTTTCCGTCTTCAAAGCGGTCAATCAGGTATAGGGGCGCGCCACCAATGCCTTTGATGGCGGGCAGGCGCAGTTCCATGGGACCAGGCGCAATATCCACCGGTTGTGCGCCCTGCTCCAGCGCGCGGGCATACGCCTTGTGCGAATCGCGCACGCGAAACGCCATGCTGCAAGCGCATGGGCCATGCTCGGCCGCGAAGTAGGCGGCGTGGCTTTTGGGCTCGCGGTTGATGATGAAATTGATATCCCCCTGTCGGTACAGGTCAACGTCTTTGGAGCGGTGGCGCGCCACATACACAAAGCCCATCTGCTCGAACACCGGCTCCAGCAAGCCAGGGGTGGGGGAGGCGAATTCGACGAACTCAAAGCCCATGAGTCCCATCGGGTTATCAAAAAGGTCGGCCATAGCATCTCCCAGTTAGTTTTCAATCCTTGATTGTGGTCAAGACTGAGCGCACAGTGTGCGCGATTTGGAACAAAAAAACCCTTGCCCTTGCATAATTCATGCATGAATCAAGAAAAATTTGACGATCTGCTGCTGGACAAGTTCGATATCAGCCTTCTGGCCGCATTGCAAAAGGATGCGCACGCCACCAACCAGCTGGTCGGTGAGCAGATTCACCTGTCAGCGTCACAAGTGAGTCGTCGCATCCAGCGACTCGAGACCTGCGGCATCATCCGCCGCTATGTGGCCCTGCTGGACCCCGCTGCTCTGGCCTTAAGCGTGCGCGCCATCAGCTATGTGACGCTCAGTCGCCACGGCGGTGACGAGGGCCTTGCGTTTGAGCGGGAGATTGCCGCCATTCCCGAAGTGTTGGACTGTTACTCGGTGGCAGGGGAGTCGGACTATATTCTTCAAATCGTGGCTGCCGACCTGGGGATTCTGTCGGAGTCGGTGTTGCGCAAGCTCACCCGTATCAACGGAGTGGCCAGCATTCGCTCCAACATTGTGCTGAACTGCATCAAATCAAGCACCGAATTGCCACTAGGGCATATTGGACGAGGCGACGGTGCTGCGCGCAAGGTGCGCATTACCGGTTGACAGTTGACGCAGTGGCAGTTTTTCCAAATAGTTGAAATTGTCTCTTAAGCTGGCAAATACCCGGCCGATATACCAAGTGAGCGTAAAAGTTTAGTTACGCCAAGCCACGCCGCTGTACCTGTACAGCGGCGGGTGATTCGTATCGCAACGTATCAGAGGTATATATATGGCAATCAGTGCAGTTTCTTCCAGTACCCCTGCTCCAACACCCGCCAAGGCGGCGCCTGTCGAGGCAGCAGAAGCAACCCGTGGCGGCACGGATTTGAAAAACGACGCGGATTCAGATGATGCAGCCGCAGCTAGCGCCACATCAAAGGCCAGCGCGCCCAAGCCGGTCATTAACACGTTGGGGCAGACTATCGGCGGCAATTTGAATGTGACGGGTTAAAGAGTTTAAGTTCGCCTTGAATCAATGAAAGGCTTTGAAAAGCCATGACAAACATATCTATACAACGACCAGCGTCAGACCAAATGACAGCGATCCCGCGCGCAGTGGCGCCTCCTGCCGCGGTGGCCCGTGCAGACGCGCCTGCTGGTGTTACCCCGATGAAGCAGATAGCTGCCAACCCGGCACCTCAGTCGGTGAAAGCAGCGCTTTCCTCTGATGAATTAAAAAATTTGGCGAGTGAAATTCAGCGCAAGGTTTCAGCCATTTCATCGGACCTGCAGTTTTCGGTGGACCAGGAGACCGGCAAAGACCTGATCCGTGTGACCGATCGGACGACGAAGAAAATTGTTTGGCAATTTCCTTCCGAAGAAGCCTTGAATATCACCAAGGCACTGGATCAGTATCAAAAGGGAGTGATGCTGAACCGCAAGGCTTAAGAGCCAGCTGTGCACCATGGCTGCTGGTTCACATAGCCCAGTAAATACGCTGAGAACCGCTGTGCAGCGGGAGACAGTGGTCTGTCTCTGCGGGTAAATACAAAAAATTTTCGCCGCACAACCGGCTCCATCAAGGGTCGGCTTTGCAGTTGATGCAGCCGAATCAGGCTGCTCGCGTACGGCAAACAGGTTGTTACGCCCAAGCCAGCACTAACCATCGCAAAAGCAGTGGTCATGAAGCCGACCTCGTTGGCGGGGTTCAGAGCCTCGTCGTGCAGCGAATCATGCAAATCGACCCTCAGACGGTGCGTAAATTCTCCCTTTAGCGCAATCACCGGATAGCGCAACGCATCGTCCCATGTAACCCGCTTCTTGTTACTCAACGGGTGATCCGGTCGAAACACCACCACGAATGGAATCTCAAACAGGGTCTGTGACTCAATATCAGCAGATGGCTCGCGCTCGGGGCCAACACCAAAATCAACCTCGCCGCTATGCACTTTGGACAGCACATGTTCCACCATGCAGTCCAGAAGGCGAATCTCGATGTCGGGGTACTCTTGCTTGAAATCGGCTATGACCCCAGGCAACACAGAGGCCGACATCAGTTGCGGCGCGGCTATGCGCACTAGCCCACGCTTGAGGGCCTTCAAATCACTAATCGTGTCGAGTGCACCATCAAGGTCCTGCAGCAAGCGCGCCACCAACGGATAAAACTCTCGCCCTACTTCGGACAGGCCGACCTTTCGTGTGCTGCGGTTCACCACCTGAACGCCAAGTGCCAGTTCCAGCTCCTTGATCAAGCCGCTTAGTGCAGATTGGGTGACATGTAGGCCAACCGCAGCGTCGGTAAAGCTGCAGGTCTGGGCCAGCGCGACGAAGGCGCGCAGTTGGCGCAAGGTAATATTCATTAGTTATTGAAATAAATTCATCATAAAAATCTGTTTGAATGATAGATCAAACTCCCCTCTAATGGCATCCAACAACGAGCCAGCCCACCGATTTCCAGGAGAACACCATGCTGATCAAGAAGATCCACCACGTCGCCTACCGCTGCATCAACGCCAAAGAAACGGTTGAGTGGTATGCCAAGCACCTGAACATGAACTTTGTGCTGGCTATTGCTGAGAATGAAGTGCCCTCGACCAAGGCACCGGACCCCTACATGCACGTCTTCATCGACGCCGGCGCCGGCAACATTCTGGCCTTCTTCGAGCTGCCCAACAGCCCGGCCATGGACCGTGACAACAACACACCTGCGTGGACCCAGCACCTGGCCTTTGAAGTCGGCAGCATGGACGAGTTGCTGGCCACCAAAGCCAAGCTGGAGGCCGCTGGCATTGAGGTTATAGGCGTCACAGACCACACTATCTTCAAGTCCATCTACTTCTTTGACCCCAGTGGCCACCGCCTGGAACTGGCATTCAACACCGCGACCCCGGCCATGATGAAGTCACTTGACGATGTGAAGTGGGACATGATCAACGAATGGGAGCGCACCAAGAAAGCGCCGAAGCATGCGGCCTGGATGCACGATGGCAAAGGCTTCATAGCTGCTTAGGAACTACACCAGCCCACTCCCATGTTCGCAACCCTTACCCACTGGTTCACCCGCTCCCTGGAAGTCTGCATCGTACTGTGCCTGTGCTGCATGGCAGTGCTGGTGTTTGGCAACGTCGTGCTGCGCTACGGCTTCAATTCGGGCATTGCCTTCTCGGAAGAAATATCCCGGCTGCTCTTTGTCTGGCTGACCTTCTTGGGTACCGTACTCGCCTCCCGTGAGCATGCCCATCTGGGGGTTGACTCTGTGGTTCGGCGCCTGCCTCACAGTGCCCGCCAAGCCTGCGTACTGGTCTCTGGCGTGCTGATGATCCTGATGTGCGGTTTGCTGTTCTGGGGCAGTTTGAAGCAGGTGGAAATCAATCTCGACAACGCCATGCCGGTGTCGGGCATCCCCTATGCGTCGGTCTATGCCGCCGGCATGGCCGCAGCGTTGGGCCTGGTCGTCAGTATTTTCTACAACATTTTCCAGGCACTGGTACATGGCGAGCAGCCGGCGAACCTAGTGATGGTGCGTCACACCGACGACTTGGTCCGCGACGCGCTGACCGATGTCGACGTGGGCCGCCCACACCACAAGGAGACTCGCGTATGACGCTCACCGTATTCCTGGGCTCCCTGCTCGCCGCTATGGCGCTGGGCATGCCCATTGCCTTCGCGCTACTGGTCTGCGGTACCGCCCTGATGGTGTTCATGAACCAGTTTGACGCCCAGATTCTGGCGCAGAACGTGATCGCTGGCGCCGACAACTTTGTATTGATGGCCGTGCCATTTTTCATTCTTGCGGGCGAGCTCATGAATGCCGGCGGCCTGTCGCGCCGTATAGTGGACATGGCCAATGCCTGGGTTGGTCACCTTCGTGGCGGCCTGGGATACGTCACCATCATCGCGGCGCTGGTTCTGGCCAGCCTGTCGGGTTCGGCTGTGGCCGACACAGCGGCGCTGGCGGCCCTTTTGATCCCCATGATGCGCGATGCCGGCTACAACACGGCCCGCTCAGCGGGACTGGTGGCATCCGCAGGCATCATCGCCCCGGTCATTCCGCCGTCTATTGGCTTCATCATCTTTGGTGTGGTGGGTGGTGTGTCGATCACCAAGCTGTTTGTCGCCGGTATTTTCCCGGGCCTGATGATGGCCATGTCCCTAGTGGTGACCTGGTGGTGGGTGTCGCGGCGCGATGTCTTTCGCCCAGCAAATCGCCAGAGCATGATCCAACGGTTGAAAACCATGGGTGCCGGTATCTGGGCACTGGTACTGCCCCTCATCATCCTCGTCGGTCTCAAGGGCGGTGTTTTCACACCCACCGAGGCCGGCGTGGTGGCCGTGTTTTACGCGCTCTTTGTCGGTGCCTTCATTTACCGTGAACTGAACCCGGCCAAGATTTACCACGCGCTACTGCTGACCGCCAAAACCACTGCGGTTGTCATGTTTCTGGTGGCCGCGGCTTTTGTATCGGCCTACCTGATCACCGTGGCCGACATACCGAGCCAGCTCAAGGAGATTTTCATGCCGTTCATGGACAGCCCTAGGCTGCTGATGGCCGTAATGATGGTGGTGGTGATCATCGTGGGCACGGCGCTGGACTTCATCCCCAGCGTGCTGATCCTGACGCCGGTGATGCTGCCAGTGTGTATCGCAGCAGGCATTGATCCGATTTACTTTGGCGTGCTGTTCATCATGAACAACGCCATTGGCATGATCACACCACCCGTGGGTGTGGTGCTCAACGTGGCCGCCGGCGTGGGCAAGGTCAGCATGGAAGACGTGATCCGCGGCGTCTGGCCGTTCATGCTGGCCGAATCGGTCCTGCTGTTCTTGCTGGTGTTGTTTCCGGATCTGGTACTCGTACCCATGCAGTGGTTCCGTTAAAACAACCCAGAAGCTTTCAATATTTCAACCAACCAGAAGGAGACAAATCCATGATCACCAAACGCACACTCATTTCACTGACCCTGGGCCTGCTAGGCAGCACGCTGATAGCGGGCGGCGCCTGGGCGCAGACCGTCAACGCCAAGTTCAGTGTGACCCTACCCGAGAAGTCCCACCAGGGCCAGGGCGCGGCTCGCTTCGCGGAACTGGTCATGCAGAAGACCAAAGGGCGCATCCAGGTCAAGGTGTACTTCAACGCTTCACTGGGCAATGACGTGCAAGTCACTTCGTCCCTGCAAGGCGGCACCATCGAATTTGCGTTGCCCCAGACCAGCACGCTGACCGGAATGGTCAAAGAGTTCGAGATTCTGGACTTCCCCTTCCTTTTCGGCAGCGAGCAAGAGGCCGAAAAAGTGTTGGATGGTGCCAGCGGTCAGAAGCTGCTGGACAAGCTGCCCGCCAAGGGTCTGATCGGCCTGGCCTATTGGGAAAACGGCTTCTTCAATGCCACCAACAGCAAGCACCCAATCCAAAAATGGGAAGACTTTCAGGGCATGAAGTTTCGCTCCGTCCAGGCCAAGATTTCGCAGGAAACGGTGAAGGCGCTGGGGGCCAACCCTGTGCCTCTGGCCGTTCCCGAGCTGTTCACCGCGCTGGAAACCCGCACCGTAGATGGCCAGGGCACACCGTCGGCCGTAATCGCCGCACTCAAGCTCAATGAGGTGCAGAAGTACCTGTCGCTGACCAAGCATTCCTACGGCGCCTTCCTGCCATTGGTTTCCAAGAAATTCTGGGATACGCTGCCGCCAGCGGACCAAACCCTGCTGCGTGAAGCGGCGGTTGAAACCCGTGCCTTCCAGCGCGGCGTGGCCCGCGACCAAGCCAAGAGTGCTGAAACGTCCATGGCCGCCAAGGGCCTGCTGATCAACGACATCACCCCCGCCGAGCGCCAGCGCATGCGCGCCCAGGTCAAGCCGGTGTGGGACATGTTTGCCAAGGACGTGGGTGCCGATCTGGTGGCCGAAGTCATGGGCCAACTCGCCACCAAGTGAGATTCAACGCGAAGACAGGATGCCTGCAGTGATGCCGATAAACGAAACCCACAATCCCCAGCTTCGCAGCTGGGTTGCATCCGCCAATGTGGACGGTTATGACTTCCCGATTCAAAACCTGCCATTTGGCGTATTCCGCGTACCTGGAAACCCCCATCAGTTTCGGGTCGGCGTCGCCATTGGCGACCAGATGGTGGACCTGACTGCGGCCCAGGCAGGTGGTGTTTTTGATACGCACGGTGCGCTGGCGCAGGCAGGTGCTCAGGCATGCAACGCGCCCACTCTGAACGCCTTCATGGCCTTGGGTGCGCCGGCCTGGTCGGCACTGCGCCTCGCTCTCTCGCGCGGGCTGAGTGACGGTGCACCCCAGCAAGCTGCACTGCAAGCCTGCCTGCTGCCACAGGCTGGCGCAGAGTTTGCGGTGCCCGCTCACATTGGTGACTACACCGACTTCTACACCTCGGTCTACCACGCGACCAATATCGGTAAACTGCTGCGCCCGGACAACCCGCTGCTACCCAACTACAAGTGGATTCCAATTGGCTACCACGGCCGCTCGTCCAGTATTGGCGTTTCGGGGCAACAGATACGCCGCCCG
>CANNRR010000028.1 GCA_947508055.1 Burkholderiales bacterium | reverse complement strand
GCAACCCCACCAACACTCGATGTCCAAGCATTTCGCACACCAATCAGCGCCACGTTGGAGCCCAAGTCCAGTTGTTTGGTCCTTTCGGGGCCAGCACAAGCCGCCAATAGCAGCACTGCGCCCAAGCTCAGCGCAAACAGGTGAATAAACTTACGGATAAATGGCAAGATACTCACTTTGCACCCTCCGTTATCGTTGTCGGCTTACTTGCAATCGCTGGGTCGACCCCAAGCGCATTGAGCTTGACTCCGACTAGGCGTCGGTACTCTGATTGCTCGTCGAACGCTGCGTACGCTTTTTGATACACGGTTTTTGCCTCGCCCTTTTTCCCCTGGAGGATGTAAATATCACCTCGACGATCGTCTGCCAGGGCAGAAAATTCACTGGGAATACCGGAGCCCAGCAATTTGAGGGCATCGTCATAGGATTTGAGCTCGATCAGCAAGGCGGACAAACGTAACCGGGCGACAGAAGAATAGCCCTTGTCACCGCCATTTTCGACGAGCCAACTCAGGATAGCCTTGGCTGAATCAGGCTTGCCAGATTCATACGCCATCTTTGCCACCATCAATCCAGCTTGCTGCGTATAGACTGTCGATGAAAAGCGATCCCTCATGTCGAAAAATGCTCTCTCGGCCTTCTGCGGATCACCACCTCTAACCACTTTTTCCACTTCGTCATACATTGCAGCAGCTTGGACCGATTGGTTTCGCTGCCAGAGGTGGTATCCATTCCAGGCAGCTACAGCCCCAAGGACAACAATGAGTGCCCAGGTGATCAAATTTCCGTATTGCTTCCAAAAATGCTTGAGTTGATCAAGCTGTTCTTGTTCTTCGAGATCTAAATGATTTGCCATGCGAGTATTCAGTTAAGCGAGGGATTGTAGACTTTTGGCCCATTGGGCCGGCTGGCTCAAATCCTGCGTGAGTTGTGCACCACTACCATCGCGCAGGCTCTTGACCGCTACAACGCCCTGGGCAATTTCATCTGGACCAAAAATCAGCGCAAAACGTGCTCCTGAAGCGTCTGCACGCTTGAACTGGGACTTGATACTGCCCATTCCATCCGGTGTGCCGGCGTGCATTTGTACAGAGATGCCTTCTGACCTCAAAACTTGGAGGCATTGCATCGCGGTATGCAAACCAGCAGTCTCGGGAATAATTGCGTATGCGTCCGGAGAACTAACTATATTCGAGTGGCCTTGGACTTTCAACAATTCAAGCACCCGCTCAATACCCATTCCCCAGCCGACTGCTGGAGTTGGTTTTCCTCCCAGCAGTTCGAATAGTCCATCGTACCGTCCGCCGCCGCACAGTGTGCCTTGAGCACCCAGTTCATCGGTAACAAATTCAAACACGGTATGACTGTAGTAATCTAGGCCGCGAACCAGACGCGGGTTGACGTTCCACTTGACGCCACAAGCGCTGAGCAATGTTTTGACAGTGTCAAAGTGTTTGAGAGACGCTTCGCCCAGAAAATCCAGCAGTTGTGGTGCGTCCTGAACCATCTTCTGCATCGTAGGGTTCTTTGTGTCAAGAATGCGCAGCGGATTGGCATGTAGGCGGCGCTTCGCATCTTCATCCAGTACATCTATGTGCTTCTGAAAAAACTCAATTAGAGCGACTCTGTGAGCATGCCGTTCACTCGCAACGCCCAGACTATTGAGTTCCACCCGGACACCACGAAGACCTAGGTCGGACAGTAACTGATGTGCTAACAACATCAGTTCCGCATCGACTTCTGGTCCTGCAAACCCAAGCGCCTCAGCACCTAATTGATAAAACTGTCGGTAACGCCCCCTCTGAGGCCGCTCATGGCGAAACATGGGGCCCATGTAGTAGAGGCGCTTGCCACCGTCATATGTGAGATTGTGTTCAATGGCGGCACGCACGACTCCCGGCGTATTTTCGGGACGCATTGTCAGCGCTTCACCATTGAGCTTGTCTTCGAAGGCATACATCTCCTTCTCGACAATGTCCGTAGTTTCCCCCGTCCCACGGACAAAAAGAGCAGTCGGCTCAACAATCGGAGTACGAATATTGCGGTAGGCATGGCGCGTCATTTGACTGCGCACCTGCTCTTCAAACCACTCCCACTGAGAAGAATCGGGTGGCAATATGTCGTTCATGCCTTTGACGGCGTAGAGCTTTTCCACTCTACTGGTAGCAGATTTTTCGACCATTCAAACTCTCAGATTGTTGTTGAAACGGCGTCGGAGCCAAAACGTTGCTGAATGTAATTTTCAACCACCACCTGAAAGTCAGCAGCAATGGATTCACCACGCAAGGTCATGCGTTTTTCACCATCAATAAATACGGGCGCCGCCGGTGCTTCACCGGTACCAGGCAGGCTAATGCCTATGTCCGCATGTTTGCTCTCGCCAGGGCCATTGACGATGCAGCCCATCACAGCGACCTTGAGGTTTTCGACACCTGGGAAACGTTCCCGCCAAACCGGCATTTTCGCCCTCAAAAAATCATCTATCTGTTGGGTTAGCTCCTGAAAAGTGGTACTGGTTGTGCGCCCACAGCCAGGACAAGCGGTGACGCTAGGTACAAAATTTCGCAACCCCAAAGACTGCAAAATCTCCGAAGCTATAACGATTTCCTGTGACCTTGACTCGCCGGGAGCAGGTGTCAAAGAAACCCGAATGGTGTCACCGATACCCTCTTGTAACAAAACGCCCAGAGCAACCGACGAAGCAACGGTTCCCTTTGTTCCCATCCCAGCTTCGGTAAGCCCCAAATGCAAGGGGTAGTCGCAACGGCGAGCCATTTCGCGGTAGACAGCAACTAAATCCTGGACACCACTGACCTTGCAGGAAAGAATAATCTGACTCGCGTTCATCCCAATCTGTTCGGCCCTCTTCGCCGACTCGATGGCAGACGTAATCAAAGCCTCGTACATCACCGGTTTTGCACCCCAAGGAACAGCGCGCTTGCTGTTCTCGTCCATTAGCGACGCTAACAGCTCCTGATCCAGGCTACCCCAATTGACACCGATTCGAACAGCTTTGTCCCATCGTATGGCAGCTTCGATCATCAGTGAAAACTGACGATCACGCTTATTCCCCTTGCCAACGTTACCGGGGTTGATTCGGTACTTGGAAAGGGCTTTTGCACAGTCGGGATAGTCGGTCAAAAGTCGGTGACCATTGAAATGAAAGTCACCGATTAACGGTACGTCGATGCCCATGCGGTCTAACTGATCTCGAACGTAAGGCACGGCCTGAGCGGCCTCCGGTGTGTTTACGGTTATGCGGACCATCTCCGAACCAGCAACGGCTAGCTCCTTGACCTGGATGGCAGTTTCAATGGCGTTGGCCGTATCGGTGTTGGTCATGGACTGCAATCGCACCGGCGCATCACCACCTACAGTCACAACCCGTGCACCCCAAACTACATGCGCTTGCAAAGTGGTGCGTCGAACGGGTGTTGCAAGAGCAATAGGTAAATTAGAGACCACTATTTCACCTCAAACCGGGCAACATTCTCTTTGGTGACGGTAGTCAAACTGAACGCCTTCCCGCGAACATCGACCTCAACAACGTCGGCGCGCCCGATGACGATCGACAATGGTACTGTCCCGGACGCAGTTGCCACCTCTCGCTCGGCCAAAGTTTTGCTCAATTGGACAACTCCATTTGAATCCACCACTTGGACCCAAGAAGGCGCCTTCGCCTTGAAGGTAATCGTGCCAGAAAAGGGGGCCGTTGGTTCAGTCGCCGCACGGCTTATCTCTGACGGAAATGGACTCGACACAGTCTGTCTCGGCTCGAATGGTGGGCTTACGGAGGTGTGACTGTTCGCCACACCATCAACGGGTCCAGATGAGGCCAAAGCGGGCAATTGCACTACCTTCTCCACGACGTGCTTTTCCACTGGTAAGGACTCTGAATGATCGGACACCAACGGCACCTGGAGCGACTTTTCGGAGTCAGCATCGGCCACCTTTTTCTCAGGGAACAAAAAAACTGCAGCGATACCAGTCAACAGCGCCAGTACGATCAACCCCTGCGGCTTCTTCAATAGATTCAAAATCGAAAATCCGGCGTAACCACTTGTAGTGTGGAACGGTGCATTGATTCCACGCTCGTCAGCGTTGAGTCGGGGCGCAGTGTTTGAGGGCAACTTTGCCAACACCGGCGCCGAGTCTATTTTTAGTGTTCGACAAACACTTGCCGCCAAGGCGCGCACAAAGACCAAATCGTGGAGCAAGTCAAGCCGATCGTTCTCCAAAGCCTCCAGTTTTTTTACCGGAATCTTCATTGAAACAGCCAACGCAGCCACATGCAAGCCCGCGGCTTCCCGCGCGTTACGCAGCATCAACCCGGCTGTCAATCCCTCACCCTTATTGGAGCCCGCCTTGCCAAGTGATTCTTCAGAAAAAACCCCATCACTCATTGAACGCTCCTCGCTCGAAAGCCAAATACTCCCTCGACTGAGGGAATCGTTTCTTTAGCTGCACGCCCAATTGAAAAACTGCGTCACGGTTATCCAACCGACGCTCTACTTTGATACCTAGCCATAAGGACTCCGCATTGGCAAGTTCGCTGTTGTTCAGTCTCCGCACGTAAAATTGTGACCTCACAAACTCAGCACGCTGAAACAATAGCAGAGACAGGTTGTACGCAGTAATCGGATTACCTGCATCCAACTCATACGCCCGCAAAAAACTGATCTCAGCATCTGCGTTCTGTCCATATTTTTGTTGACACAGGCCTTGCGCCATCCATGTTTTTGCCCTGTCACCATAGTTTGGGTTGGATAGTGCAGTTCCAAACAACTGAACGGCTTCTGGCAAACGGGTTTGCTGACATAACAGCCAACCGTAATTGTGCTGCACTGAGGCAGCTTTTGGATTAATCGTAAGCGCCCGCCTAAAGCTCTCTTCTGCAAGTGGAACATCATTTAGGCGCATGTAAATCAGCCCGCGAAGGTTATAGGCTTCAAAAAGGTTCGAATCCGCTGCAATTGATTGTTTAAGATGATCCAGCGCATCGGTCGTCTGCCCTTTGTCAAAATAGGCAACAGCCAATTCAAGCCGCAACCGAGCCCTCTTACGCGTGTCAGGTTCGTCAGAGTCTGTCACCAGATCTGAATTCATACTTGCGCTCGTTACATTCGATGCACACCCCGTCAATATGGTGGCCGATGCGCAAACCAGACATGACCACAAAACGCATGAAAGCGCGGCAGCGCCAATTCGCAACTTAGCAATCATCAACTGTGCCCTCTTTACCAACGGTCGTTGGTCTATTTTCTTCACTAATAGTGATCACCCGACGTCTGCTCAGTCGATTGTGAAAATCCGTCCGGTCCCTGACGTCACCGACCAACTGGCCGCAAGCGGCATCAATATCATCACCACGCGTCTTACGGATGGTCGTCACTATTCCAGACTCATTCAGGATTTTTGCGAATGCAGCAGTCGTCGCAACTGAAGACCGCGTCAATCCTGAAGCCGGGAATGGGTTGAATGGTATCAAATTGAACTTGCACCAGGCTCTTTGCGTCCTGTGTGAGTGAACCAACTTCACGAGTTCATCTGCATGCACGGGTGTATCGTTTACTCCGTTTAGCATGCAATATTCAAATGTAACAAAATCCCGTGGAGCCACCTCAAGATAGCGTTTACAAGCCTGCATCAATTCGTCAATAGGGTATTTCTTGTTCAAGGGTACCAGTTCGTCTCTTAGGGCATCGTTGCTCGCATGTAGCGAGACTGCCAACGCGACGGGGCAGTCCTGTCCAAGCCGATCAATCATTGGCACAACGCCGGATGTAGATACGGTCACCCTACGACGCGACAGTCCGTAAGCGTGGTCGTCCAGCATAACTCTCAGAGCGGGCACCAGTGCCGAGTAGTTTTGAAGTGGCTCACCCATACCCATCATCACAACATTGGATATGACACGGTCACTTTGGCCGAAATGCTTGCGCAAAAAATGCTCTGCAAACCATAACTGGGAGATGATCTCGGCGACCGTGAGGTTTCTACTGAATCCCTGATGACCTGTCGAGCAAAATCTGCAGGCAACGGCGCACCCAGCCTGTGAGGAAACGCACAGCGTTCCTCTATCTTCCTCTGGAATGAAAACCGTTTCTATTGCGTTTCCACCACCGACGTCAAAAAGCCATTTGATCGTGCCATCGGATGAAATGTGCTCAGATAGCACTGGGAGCGCGGTGATCTCCGCATTGGTCTTGAGCTTTTCGCGCAAAGACTTTGCCAAATCACTCATCTCATCAAATTCTGCGGCGCCCTTTTGGTGGATCCAGCGAAACAACTGGGTTGCCCGAAAACGCTTTTCCCCAAACCGCTCGCAGAACGCAGCCAATCCGTCGAGATCGAAATCAAGCAGGTTGGCCGTCATTGCATAGCTTAACGTGAGTACACGTTCATGCCGGCGAAAAAGAACGCGATTTCAACCGCGGCAGTTTCCTCAGCATCTGAACCGTGTACGGCATTGGCATCAATACTGTCTGCAAAGTCGGCACGGATCGTTCCGGGGGCAGCTTTCTTGGGATCGGTTGCCCCCATAAGGTCACGGTGCTTCAAAATAGCGTTCTCACCTTCGAGAGCCTGAATCATGACGGGACCCGAAATCATGAAATCGACGAGGTCTTTAAAGAAAGGGCGGGCCTTGTGAACAGCATAAAACGCCTCTGCCTCACCACGCGACAAGTGAGCCATGCGAGCCGACACGACCTTCAGGCCAGCTGCCTCGAAGCGTGCATAGATTTGGCCGATGACGTTTTTGGCGACAGCGTCTGGTTTGATGATAGAAAGAGTGCGTTCGATTGTCATAATATTTCCTGAACTGAATTGGTAAGCAGTAATCTTGCTTCAACGTGAAGCAAAGCCTTGGATTTTAGCATTTGCAGGGCTTCAACCGCGACCCTTGCGACGTTGCCCACCACCTTGACCGCCTCTGGTCTTCTGGCCAGCATCTTGGCGTTGTCGAGTAAAACTGTCTGCGCCGATATACCCAAAGGCTGTTTTCATGGGGTCGGGCTGTGACGAGGCGCCACGACGGTCTCCTGGCTTCTCAAAATGGTTGTTGTCACCACGTCCCCCTCCTTTGTTCGCGCTGGGGCCAGTGCCCGACCTGAACCCACCTTGCGACGTGCCCCTCTGGCCGTTATTCGCACCACGCGGCCCGCCCGTGCGTCCGGGGCGCCGCTGACCAGGTCCTTGGGGATTACCACGGGGTGAAACAACATCTCTTTCGCTTCCGGTTCCACCCCTGCCGCCTGCGGCCTGAACCAGAGCGCGAATATCTGACTCGTCAAGCTCCATGCACGCGCCTCGTTTGAGTCCCCTTGGCAAGACCATGGCACCATAGCGAATGCGAATCAAGCGGCTAACTGCATGTCCAACCGCTTCAAACATGCGACGAACCTCACGGTTGCGCCCCTCTGAAATGGTCACACGGTACCAACAATTTGATCCTTCACCGCCGCCATCCTCAATCGATCCGAAATGAGCCATCCCGTCGTCCAGTTTGACGCCCGACAGCAGCATCTGCTTTTCTTCTTTGTTCAATGAACCCAAAACGCGCACGGCGTACTCACGTTCAAGACCAAACCGAGGGTGCATCAGGCTATTGGCCAACTCACCAGAGCTGGTAAAAAGCAAGAGCCCTTCGGTATTCAAGTCCAGGCGTCCAACAGACTGCCACTTACCCTGATGCAATTTTGGAAGCCGACGAAAAACAGTAGGCCGATTTTGCGGGTCGTCATGGGTCACTACTTCTCCTACCGGTTTGTGATAGGCGATTACGCGCGCGGGGGGCGGGTCGATGCGAAAACGAATGGGTTTGCCATTGACTTTAATACTGTCACCAAACTGAATGCGTTGCCCAATGTGGGCGGGCTCATTGTTGACCGAAATGCGCCCCTCCATGATGAGCTGCTCCATTTCCAGACGGGAGCCCATGCCTGCTTGTGCCAAAACCTTGTGAAGTTTGGGCGTTTCCGCCATGGGTGCCAGCACTCGCTTGGGCGGAGTCAGCTCATCCAAGTCCTCATCAGCATCAAACTGTCCAGATATCACGTCATTGAACCGGTTCTGCAAAACGTCGTCAGACTTTGGCCGTTGTGCAACTACCGACTTATCAGCATCGGTGGACAAGCCTTCACTCGAATCGGGTTGGTCCGAGGCTGAGACGCCTGCGCATATTTCAGCGTCACCAGAGCTTTGCAACGAGGGCGCATCTTCCGCGACAACCGCAGGAATTTGCTCAACTGGATTTGTTTCGTTCATTCTGGTATTCCATTCAATGGAGGCATTCCCGGCAATTGGGGTTCTAACGATATGACAATTTGCGAGCTGCTGTCGCCTGCCGCCTCAGCATTTGGATCAAATGAGGCAGTATCAGCCGAATCAGCCAACACACCAAAAACGTCTACCTGACTTGCAACACTGTCCAGTAGCGGCAGTTGATCGAGGGACTGCAATCCCAGGTCATCCAGAAACTGTCGTGTCGTAGCATAAAGCGCAGGGCGGCCAGCCGCTTCTCTATGACCAATCACCTCGACCCATCCACGGTCCTCCAACTGCTTGATCAACAGCGAGTTGATGGTGACCCCGCGAATATCCTCCATATCACCGCGCGTTACCGGTTGGCGGTAGGCAATAATTGCCAACGTCTCAAGTGTGGCACGTGTATAGCGAGGCGGCTTCTCAGGATGAAGGCGGTCAAGGTACTCCCGCATTTCCGGTCTGCTTTGAAAGCGCCAGCCACTAACAACATGGACCAATTCAACGCCTTTGGCAGACCAGTCATCTTTCAACTCTTCCAACAAGCTCTTGAGCGAGTCAGTCCCGAGCGAATCACCAAAAAGTGCCCGCATGTCCCGCAACGGCAAAGGTTGCTGTGAGCAAATCAATGCGGTCTCAAGGACACGCTTTGCATCCACCATATTCATAGTCAGGCTTTATCGGAAACGCCACCAAAGGTGACCAGTCAACGTGATTCCAAATGGACGGCAGCATATGTGAAGAAATCACCGTGCCTACACCCGGCATCGTCCCGGGGTAACTTTAGGCCTTAAGCCCATGATTCTTCATTGTAGCGCAGGCACCAAAAACGCATCAGGTCAACAAAATCGTCGGGCGGCGGCACCCGGTAGACCATTGACTCCCGCGTCACCGGATGGACAAATGCCAAACGCGCCGCATGCAAGGCTTGACGTGACATCACAGGCAGGCAGGTTCCGCCGTAGACAGCGTCTGCAACCAGCGGATGCCCCAACGATGCCATGTGAACACGAATTTGATGGGTTCGACCGGTATGCAAAATACACCGAGCCAAGCAACCATCATGGCCATTTGCCATCAAGATAATGTCCGTCTTGGCGGTTTTGCCTGACTGCTGCTCCAGATCAACAACCGCCATGCGCAAACGATTTCTCGGGTCCCGACCAATAGGAGCTTCAACGGTTCGTGAGGATGAACCGGCCCAAGGATGGTGGGCAACGGCCAGGTACTGTCGGCTTACCTCACGGGTAGCAATGGCCTGAACAAGTAAATCCATGACCGCTCTTGACCGTGCCACCACCATCAGTCCGCTGGTATCTTTGTCCAGTCGGTGCACGATTCCAGCTCGGGGCACTGATGCCATACCCTTGTCATAAGCCAACAATCCATTGAGCAAGGTACCACTCCAATTTCCCGGTGCAGGATGAACGACCAGTCCGGCAGGCTTGTTGATTACCAGAATATGCTCATCCTCATAGACAACATCCAATGGTATGGCTTGAGGCGAAAAAACCAGGCTTTGTGGCGTCGGTCTCAGTTCTATCAGCATCGTGTCGCCGGCTTTAACACGGCTGGACGCCTTGCGAACCACTTTTGCGTTGACAGTGACCAGCCCTGCCTCGATCAATTGCTGTAAATAACTGCGTGAAAACTCAGGCGCAGCGTCCACCAGTGCGCGGTCCAAACGTCCTCCGTGCCGCTCATTTGCGACGACGACCTTACGCCACTCAACTTCGGTCGATAGCTCGTCGGTCTCGTCAGACTCTGTCACGATCGGGGGGCTCGATATAATTGCGCTGCTGTTTATCAAGAAAGTTTCCTAACATGCTTCGTGTCAAATTATCCGTCGTTTGCGTTTCCCTGCTGACGACTGGCGCGCTCTTGATTTCAGGTTGCTCCAGCACGCCGGTAGATAAGACTGCCAGCATGAGCCCCGCCAAGATATATGCCGAAGCCAAGGACGAAATGGCGGCAGGCCAATGGGAGCGAGCGGCACAATTGCTGGAAAAACTGGAAGGACGTGCCGCCGGTACACCACTTGCCCAACAAGCCCAGCTTGACAAGGCTTACTCCCAGTACAAGTCCTCCGAACCGGCCCAGGCGCTTGCCACACTAGAACGCTTTATGAAGTTGCATCCGGTTAGCCCGGCAATGGACTATGCCATTTACCTCAAAGGGCTGATCAACTTCAACGACGACTTAGGGTTGTTTGCTCGGTTTACGCGGCAGGATCTCTCCGAGCGAGACCAAAAGGCGTCGAAAGAATCTTTTGAGGCTTTCAAAGAACTGGTAGACCGCTTTCCCGACTCTCGATATACCCCCGATGCTCGCCAACGCATGAACTACATCGTCAGTTCGTTGGCTCAATACGAAGTTCACGTTGCGCGCTACTACTTCAAGCGTGGAGCTTATCTGGCGGCAGTGAATCGAGCGCAATTGGCGGTTTCTGATTACCGTGAAGTTCCCGCAATTGAAGAGGCACTTTACATACTTTACCGGTCATATGACTCCCTTGGTTTGACACAACTCAGGGACGATGCCAAGCGGGTTCTGGAAAAGAACTATCCCCAGTCGGAACTCCTTGCAAAAGGTTCCCGTACGATCAACGAGCCTTGGTGGAAGGTTTGGTAAGTGCAATCAGTGCCTGAACGAACTGTTCTTCAGAGCTGATGGTTTGCATAGCAGGCAGGGACGCCAATATGCGGCGCCCATAACCCATTTGGGTCAGGCGAACATCGCACACCACCAGTATTCCTCGGTCCGTTTCTCGTCGAATCAGACGTCCGGCACCTTGCTTGAGTGCAATGGCTGCGTGCGGTATATGTAAATATTGAAACGGTTTTTTGCCTCTTGCCTCCATACTTCTGGATCGCGCCGCGACCAGCGGGTCATTCGGTGGCGGGAACGGCAACTTGTCAATTACCACCAACTGTAGCGAGTCGCCTGGGACATCAATCCCCTCCCAAAACGATGCCGTTGCCACCAAGATTGCCCCTTTGGCATTCTCGCAATCGGCATGTCGAAAACGATCTGTCAATTCCCGTTTGGATGACTCCCCCTGCAACAGCACATCTATGCCGAAAAGTTGGGGAAGTTGCTGCCGCAACTTCTCAGCAATCTCACGCATGGCGCGCAGTGTAGTGGTCAACACCAAAGTGCGCCCCCCCAAGATCAGTGCTCCTTGTGCCACGAGATCTGCAACCGCTGCGCTGTGAATGGCTTCGGACGGTTTGGGCATGTGTGAAGGGACGTAGACACACGCTTGCGCAGCGTAGTCAAAGGGGCTTTCCACTTGAAGTACTCGTGCACCCTCCAATCCGCATGACTCCCGGAATTCAGACAGAGTGGCATCGTGCCCCAAAGTTGCAGACGTAAAAATAAATGCCTTACGGCTTTCGCACGCAGGCTCTAGCGGGGAAATTTTTGAACGCATCGCGTCTGCGATATCCAGAGGCGATTGGACCAATTTCACCCGCTCACCCATCTCGATCCATCGAACCCACCCCTCTTGAACAGGATGGGCAAACACATCGATCTCAGCGATTAGCTGTGAAGCCCTCGCACGCAGACCTTCGAGCTCAGGTGACACCTCCTCCAAGCTGCGCAGAACAGTTTCAGTGTGCTGCAGCACTGCGTGGAGTGCCGCTAGCGCAAGTGCCCAAGCTTTGGCATCCACCCCGGGCGGCTGCTCCTCAAACCACGGCTGACGGAAGGAGTGCCCCTGCGAGCGACAAAGGCCATTCAGATCTGAAATACTATGGCTCAGCTCCTGCATCATGCCTCGCCAATCGGGAACCGAAAATACGAGTAGATTTCCGCAAGCCGCCAGATCACGGACAAAGTGATCCAACTGGGCGGTTGTAATTTGGTGCCCCAAGAACTGAATACCTATCTCATTGAGCTGATGTGCCTCATCGAACACCACGGACTGTACTGTTGGTAACAATTCTGCTACACCGGATTCGCGAATGTTCATATCGGCGAAAAACAGGTGATGATTGATGACCACAATGTCAGCAGCCATGGCCCGTCGTCTGGCCAGGTTGACGTGGCAGGCTTGCAGTTGCGGGCACTTTGCTCCCCGACAGTTTTCTCTGGTCGATGTGACCAACGCAATGACGGGAGAGTGCTCATCGAGTAGCGGCAGCTCAGCCAGATCGCCGCAAGTTGTCATGCCAGCCCATCGCTCGATCCACGCCAGATCCGCCTGCGCCGTGGGGTGTATGGCACGCAAATCATGCCTTGCGAAGCCCAAACGGTGCATGCATATGTAGCTGCCGCGCCCCTTAAGCAACGCCACACGAACCGGCACACCAAGCGCGGCTGTCAATCTTGGAATATCGCGCCCAAATAGCTGGTCCTGGAGTGTTTTGGTGGCCGTAGACAAAAGGATGCGTTTGCCACTGAGCAGGGCGGGAACCAAATAGGCATAGGTCTTGCCAACACCCGTACCAGCCTCGACCACCAGCATGCCACCCTCTTCAATCGCACCAGCGACCGCATGCGCCATGACCGACTGACCAGCGCGTGGCAAAAACCCGTCGACACACTGCGACAGAACTCCGTCCGTGCGAAAGACCCGAGCAACAGACTCCTGCAACTGCATGGATCAGGCCGGCTCGTTAGGATCCAGCTGACGCTCCACCCTTGCGATGACGTCGCGCAATGCCAACCGACGCTTTTTCAAGCGTCGAATCATGAGCTCGTCGACCGGTGCGTCGTCCGCTGCACGATCAATCAAGGCATCCAGGTCGGCGTGCTCAATGCGCAATTCAATCAATTGGCGCTCAGGGGAATGAAGATTTGTTACCAAAGGAAAATGGGGGAAAGTACGGGGTTAAACTATTGCGAATGAATTCGCGAGAGCTTGATAATACGACCTTAAGGTCCTTTTAGAGAAAGTATTGCTTAACAGCAACCCAGCATGTCCACCGGTTACCGACTTACTGCTTCCACGGGTATACACAAGGGCGACCGCGAGTATCAGCAAGACCAGCTTGCGCTGTTGAAGCACCCACGCATCAATGGGTGCATTCTCGCTATTTTGGCCGATGGAATGGGGGGACGCAGTGGCGGACGAAAGGCTTCAGATCAGGTGATGATGACGGCCAAGCAACTGTTTGATCGCTACGACCCGGAAACTGACGATGCCGCTGCGACCCTGTCCCAAATCGTGCAGGAAGCCCACATCGTCATCAAGTTGACTGCCATTTCATCGGAAGAAGAACCCCACAGCACGTTGGCCGCGTTCCTGATCAATGCCAAGGGCGACTGCCATTGGGCTCATACCGGGGACTCGCGGATCTACCACTACAACGGCAGTCGTTTCGTCAAACGGACCATGGACCACTCGTATGTTCAAGCGCTGGTCAACCGCGGGGAAATCACAGAAGAGCAGGCCACTGTTCACCCTCAATCGAATATCCTGATGGGATGCCTGGGGACCGAAAACGATCCTCCGGTTGATTTTCACTTCATCCCCCAATTGCGGCCTGGCGATGTGCTGATGGCCTGCAGCGACGGGGTATGGCACTACTTCAACACTGGTGAATTGGGTTCTGTTCTATCCACCCTTTCGGCCCGCGAAGCGACCGAATTTTTGATTGAGAAGGCCCGCTCTCGCGGTCGCGGAGGCGGTGACAATTTGTCAATCGTTGTGGTCAAACTCGAACCGCTCACATCGACCTGAAGACGAACTTTGTTTTCCCCCTGCTGCGCTCACCACAACCAGTTTGCTTACGGAGCCCGCGGTAGCGGATCACTACTACTTGATTTGTCGAGCAGGCGCTTTTCTCGGTCAAGTCGGCGTTGCTGGGCAGCGCGCTGCTTTTCTGCATAGGCTTCCCGGTTGCTTTCCATAGATGATGCATCCAACCCGGATGCCATTTTTTTGACCGGTGCAGCAGGTGTTGCTTTCTTTTCCTGATTCCCGTGCTTAAGCACCCTCTCATTTAGAGTCTTTTGCCGGTCCTCCAGGGCGGCACCTTCTGGATTGATTTGCACTTCAGAATCCAGCTGCGCCCTTTCTGACGCTTTGGTGTGGCTGCGCTGAAGTTGCTCAGCCCCTTTTCGACGTCGATCCACTTCGTTGACGCGGGTTTCTTGGCGTTTCAAGTCTGCCAGCAGTTCGCGACGTCGCACACTCACCTTGTTTTGGCAATCGGTTACCGCAAATCGGGATAAGCAAGTTGTATCCTGCGCCGCCAGTTCTGCCACTTTTTCTTTGCGTACGACATCGATACGCTGGCGCTGCAGACCAAGATCTTCCGCCGCCGGCTCGCCCGTCGCAGGCGCTGCAAACACCGTGCAGACGAGCCACAGCATCAGGGTCAGGCGGATCATGTCAGCCCGGTGTCCACCATGCGCCGCTCCAGCGACAAATATTCCTGTGTTTGCATTTCACTCAGGCGCGACACGGTTCGTGGAAATTCATGCGACATAGGACCTTCGGTGTACAACTCAGTCGGTACAACCGCAGCGGACATCACCAACTTCACCCTGCGGTCGTACAGCACGTCAATCAGCCAGGTAAAACGACGCGCTTCAGACGCCATGCGCAATGGCATTTGGGGCACATCGCTCAAAAACACCGTGTGAAACAGTGAGGCGATTTCCAGATAGTCGTTTTGCGACCGCGGTCCGCCGCACAGCGTCTTGAAGTCAAACCAGACCATACCACCAGCCTTTCGTTTGGCGAGAATCTGTCGCGATTCAATATGCAGCACCGGGTCTTCGTCATGCGTTTCTTCCAGCACGTTGAAAGCCTGCTCCATTGCCGCATCGGCCTGCGGTCCGTTGGGAACATGGTAGAGCGTCAAAGCCTCCAGCGTTCGCCGGCGATAGTCGGTTCCGTTGTCAACACTAATTACTTCTAGTCGTGCATTGAGCAAGGCGATGGCCGGCAGAATGCGATCCCGGTGCAAACCGCCGGGATACAAGCTGTCGGGCTTGAAGTTGGACGTGGTGACAAAACCTACGCCGTTGTTGAACAGTGCGGTCAGCAGTCGGTGCAGGATCATTGCATCGGTTATGTCGGCCACATGAAATTCGTCAAAACAAATCAAACGAAAACGCTTGGACATCCGCTTGGCCAACTCGTCCAGCGGATTGACGGTACCTTGCAGGTCCGACAGTTCCCGGTGCACCTCGCGCATGAACTCGTGGAAGTGCAGTCGCGTCTTGCGCTTGAGGGGGACCGCGTTGTAAAAGCAATCCATAAGAAAGCTCTTGCCTCGCCCGACTCCGCCAAACATGTACACGCCCCGTGGAATGTCGGGGCGGTTGATCAACTTTTTCAATGCGTTTGAGCGTTTCTCTTTGTACGCTGTCCACTCCTGCGCGCAACGCTCCAGTTCTGCGACCGCACGCAACTGGGCCGGGTCAGACGTATAACCCCGGACGGCCAGTTCGGCTTCGTAGATCTGCTTGACGGTCAAGGGGCCTCAGAAATTCAGGGTGCGCTTGTCGACCGCCAAAGCAGCTTCCTTGGTGGCTTCGCTCAAGGATGGGTGAGCATGGCAAATGCGGGCGATGTCCTCGGCACTGGCCTTGAACTCCATAGCCACGACAGCCTCAGAAATCAGCTCGCTAGCCTGCGGCCCCACAATGTGCACACCCAGGATTTCGTCCGTCGTGGCATCGGCCAAAAACTTGACAAAACCGGTGGTATCGCCCAATGCGCGTGCGCGCCCGTTGGCCAGAAACGGGAATGAACCCGCCTTATAGGCCACGCCATCGGCCTTGAGTTGCTGTTCGGTACGACCGACCCATGCAATCTCGGGGCTGGTGTAGATCACCCAAGGAATGGTGTTGAAATTCACATGACCGTGCTGACCAGCAATGCGCTCCGCCACAGCAACGCCCTCCTCCTCGGCCTTGTGTGCCAGCATGGGTCCACGCACCACGTCGCCTACCGCCCAGACACCTGCCAGGTTGGTCTTGCAGTTGCCGTCCACCACAATGGCTCCTCGAGCATCCAGCGCCAGTCCGACTGCCTCGGCATTCAAGCCAATGGTGTTGGGTACACGGCCAATCGAAATGATGAGCTTGTCCACGTCCAACGCCTGTGCTTCACCCTTGGCGCTCGTATAGGCAATGGACACACCCTTCTTGCCGGACTTGATATCGCCCACGGTCACGCCCAGCTCAATTTTGAGGCCCTGCTTGGTGAAGGCCTTGTGAGCCTCTTTGGCAACCTGCTCGTCCACCGCACCCAGGAAAGTTGGTAAACCTTCGAGAATCGTGACCTCCGCACCCAGGCGGCGCCAAACCGAACCCATTTCCAGTCCAATGACGCCAGAGCCAATCAGGCCCAGCTTCTTGGGAACCGCGCCGATGCGCAAGGCACCGTCGTTGGACAGGATACGCTCCTCGTCAAACGGGGTGCCGGGCAAGGCACGGGCGTTGGAGCCGGTGGCGATGATGACCTGCTTGCCCAGCAATGACTCCTCGGTGGCGCCCGCCACGTTGATAACATAGCCGCCATCAGCCGCCTTGACGAACGAACCCCGGCCGTGGAAGAACGCAATCTTGTTCTTCTTCAACAGGTACTGGATTCCGTCGTTGTTCTGCTTGACCACCATGTCCTTGCGGGCAACCATCTTGGTCACATCCATGCTCACGCCCTTGACCCCGATGCCGTGCTCGGCGAAGTGGTGGTTGGCGTGGTCAAAGTGTTCACTCGATTGCAGCAAGGCCTTGGATGGAATGCATCCGACGTTGGTACAGGTACCACCGAGTGCGGGGCCACCCTTTTCGTTCTTCCACTCGTCGATACAGGCCACTTCAAAGCCCAGTTGGGCGGCGCGAATGGCGGCGATATAGCCACCGGGGCCACCGCCAATGACGATCACATCAAATTGTTTACTCATACATTTTCCTAGGAGTCTGGGCGGCAGAGGGTTCTGCGCAGGTAAAGGAGGAGCCCGAATGGGCGGGGGACACGGAGCAGAGCCCTCTGCTGCTCAGACTCCGGGTATGTCCCGCAGGGATTCAGATATCAAACAATAGGCGGGCGGGATCTTCCAACGCTTCCTTCATCGCTACCAGGCCCAAGACGGCTTCGCGGCCGTCGATGATGCGGTGGTCGTAGGACATTGCGAAGTAGTTCATGGGGCGAACCACCACTTGGCCGTTTTCGACCATGGCGCGGTCCTTGGTGGCATGCACCCCCAGGATGGCCGACTGGGGTGGGTTGATGATGGGGGTCGACATCATGGAGCCAAATGTTCCGCCATTGGAAATGGAGAAGGTTCCGCCGGTCATGTCTTCAATGCCGAGTTTGCCGTCCTTGGCTTTTTGGCCAAACTCGGCAATCTTCTTCTCGATTTCGGCAAAACTCATCTGGTCAGCATTGCGCAAAATCGGCACTACCAAACCACGGGGCGAGCCCACTGCGATACCGACGTCAAAGTAGCCGTGGTAGACGATGTCCGTGCCATCCACCGACGCATTGAGCACCGGGAACTTCTTCAGCGCGTGCACCGCGGCCTTGACGAAGAAGCTCATGAAGCCCAGCTTCACGCCGTGCTCTTTCTCAAAACGGTCTTGCATGCGCTTGCGCATTTCCATCACCGGAGCCATGTTGATTTCGTTGAACGTGGTCAGGATGGCGTTGGTGCTTTGCGACTGCAACAGTCGCTCGGCCACACGCGCACGCAGGCGACTCATGGGCACGCGCTGCTCTGGACGATCACCGAGGTCGACCTTTGGAGCCGCAACTTGTGGCAGATAAGTGGTGGGAGCTCCCGTCGGGATTGCGACAGCAGCTACTGTTTTTGTAGCACCGCTAGCAGCAACGACTCCCAGCACATCACCCTTGGTGATGCGACCGTCCTTGCCGGTTCCGGCAACAGCACTTGCAGACAGATTGTTGTCTGCTAGCAGTTTGGCTGCGGCCGGCATGGCCACGCCTGCTTTGGAGTTACCCGCCGGTGCAACCGTGGCGGCCGGCGCAGCGGCTACGGCTGCAACTGGTGGGGCTGCGGCGGTAGCACCGGCACCAGCAGTTCCTTCGGTATCGATACGGGCGATCAACTGCTCTGCCGCTACCGTGGCACCATCGGCGACCACGATTTCGACGATCACACCAGCACTGGGTGCAGGCACTTCCAACACCACTTTATCGGTCTCGACGTCGATCAGGATCTCGTCCACCAGAACCAGATCGCCGACCTTTTTCTTCCATTGCAACAGGGTGGCTTCTGCCACCGACTCAGACAGCTGAGGGACTTTGACTTCTACGATTGCCATTTTGTTCTTTCCGTGTTTTGTAGATTTAGGATATGCGGGGCGTTACTTGGTCAAAATAAAGCCCTTGAGCTTGCCAAACGCACCCTCGACCAAAGATTTTTGCTGTTCCATGTGCAGATGGGAGTAACCCACTGCTGGCGAAGCAGACGCCGCGCGGCCGGAGTAACCCAGGCGTTGACCGTCTGCCATGTTTTCATGGATGTAGTGCTGCACAAAGAACCAGGCACCCTGGTTTTGTGGTTCGTCCTGGCACCAGACGATGTCGGTCGCATTGGGATACTTTTTCAGCTCTGCGGCAAACGCCTTGTGCGGGAACGGATAGAGCTGCTCCACACGAAGAATGGCCACATCATCAATGCCTTTTTCCTCGCGCTTCTTCACGAGGTCGTAGTACACCTTGCCGGAGCAGGCCAATACGCGTTTGACCTTGTCGCCCTTGAGTTCCTTGTTCTCGGGAATGATGGTCTGAAAACAGCCCTTGGTGAACTCGGACAGCGGAGACGCAGCATCCTTGGCGCGCAACAATGACTTAGGCGTCATGATGATCAGCGGCTTGCGCAGGTTACGCACCATCTGGCGGCGCAGCAAGTGGAAGATCTGGCTGGCCGTAGTGGGCTGCACCACTTGCATATTGGTGTCGGCGCTGAGCTGCATGAAGCGTTCCAGGCGGGCGGAACTGTGCTCCGGGCCTTGACCTTCGTAACCGTGTGGCAGCATGAGGGTGATGCCGTTGACACGGCCCCACTTCACTTCGCCGGAGGCAATGAACTGGTCGATTACCACTTGGGCGCCATTGGCAAAGTCGCCAAACTGCGCTTCCCAGATCACACAGGTATTGGGATCATTGGAGGCATAACCATACTCAAAGGCCAGGATCGCTTCTTCCGACAAGATCGAGTCAATGACCACGAAGGGTGCCTGATTCGGCGCAATGTGCTCTAGCGGCGTATAGATGCCTTCGTCGAATTTTTCGCGATTTTGATCGTGAATCACCGAGTGCCGGTGGGTGAAGGTACCCCGACCGCAGTCTTCGCCAGAAAGACGCACCGCGTACCCACTGGCCACCAGTGAGGCAAAAGCCATGCTTTCGCCCATGCCCCAGTCCACAGGAATGTCACCACGGCCCATCGCAGCACGGTCGTCGTAGACCTTTTTCACCAGGGAATGGGGCGTGATCGTCGCTGGAAGCGTTGTGAGCTTCTCAGCCAATCGCTTCCACTCAGCCATAGGAACAGCGGTATCTCCGGTATCAGTCCACTTTTTGCCGACGTAAGGCGTCCAGTCAACCGCGAACTTGCTCTTGAAGTTGGTCAGCACGGGGTCGAACGTACTCTTGCCGGCATCCAGCGCTGCGCGCATGGCCTTGACCATGTCCTCACCCAAGGTCTCACCAAAACCCTGCGCTGCCAGTTTGTCGGCGTACAAGCGACGCGTACCAGGGTGGGCCGCAATTTTCTTGTACATCAGCGGCTGCGTCAGCATCGGGGTGTCTTGCTCGTTGTGGCCCAGTTTGCGGAAACAGATGATGTCCACCACCACGTCTTTCTGGAACGCCATACGGTATTCCAGCGCCAACTGAGTACACAACACCACGGCCTCGGGATCATCACCATTGACGTGCAAAACCGGCGCTTCGATCATTTTGACGACGTCGGAGCAGTACAGCGTGGAGCGGCTGTCGCGCGGGTCGCTGGTCGTAAAACCAATCTGGTTGTTGATGACGATGTGCACCGTACCGCCTGTGGTGTAACCACGGGTTTCGGCCAATGCCAGCGTTTCCATGACCACGCCCTGCCCGGCAAAAGCGGCGTCGCCGTGCACCAGCACGGGCAATACTTGCAGACCCTTGGGGTCGCCACGGCGGTCCATGCGGGCACGCACAGAGCCCTCGACCACGGGGTTCACGATTTCCAGGTGAGATGGGTTGAACGCCAGCGTCAGGTGCACCGGCCCGCCAGGGGTAGTGACATCAGAGCTGAAGCCCTGGTGGTATTTCACGTCACCGCTTGGCAAATCTTCTGGCGCTGTGTGATCAAACTCGGCAAATAGGTCAGCAGGCACCTTGCCCAGGGAGTTGACCAGCACGTTCAGACGGCCGCGGTGGGCCATGCCGATCACAATTTCCTGCAGGCCTTGTGCGCCGCCAGATTGAATCAGCTCGTCCATCGACGCAATAAAGCTCTCGCCACCCTCGAGGGAAAAGCGCTTCTGACCCACATACTTGGTGTGCAGGAAGCGCTCAAGACCTTCTGCCGCAGTCAGGCGGTCCAGAATGTGCAGCTTTTTCTCCTTGGTGAAATGCGGTTTGCTGCGGACAGACTCCAGTTTTTCCTGCCACCAGCGCTTATGACCCTGGTCCGTCAGGTACATATATTCGGCGCCAATGCTGCCGCAATAGGTTTCACGCAAAGCGTTCATCAACTCGCGCAGGCTCATCCGGTCTTTGCCGAAAAAGGTATTGCTGGTGTTGAAAATAGTTTCCTGGTCGGCGTCTGTAAAACCGTAGAAAGCAGGATCCAGCTCCGGAATATTGTCGCGTTCGGTGCGCTTGAGTGGGTCTAGGTCGGCCCAGCGTTGGCCGACATTGCGGTGTGCGGCGATCAATTGCTGCGCCGCAGTGCGCTTGCGTCCCATTTCAGCGTCAGCGCTGGCAACCACTACTTTGGTGCCGCCCCGTTTGGCGCGTTCGGCAAAGGCGTTTACGACCGGAAGATGGGGAACGTCTCGTGAATCACTTCCATCCCCAGCAGGCACATTTTGCAGCGCATCGAAATACTCACGCCATGTATCCGTGACGCTTCCAGGATTGTCGAGATAGTTTTCGTACATCTCTTCAACATACGGCGCATTGCCACCGAAGAGATACGTATTGCCTGCATAGGCGCTATAAATCGACGCCGGGGTCGTCTTTTGGGACGCAAATTCACTCATATTCCGCTGACCTCCGTTTCCCTGCGGGAAACATAAGCTGGTTAAAGCTGTTTAAATTAACCTTCCGCGGCACGGCTGAACCGTTTAGCGGATGCGACTGTGGCGGGGGAAGGGCCTAGTTACAAAACCGATTGTGCCAGCGACTGACATCATGCAAGTTTCGATGGGATCACTATCACAGGGGGAGTCTCACCGAGCGCGCTTACACATTGCTTGCGCGATCCACAAATCTTTTTCGAATACATGCACCGAAGCCATAACCGCACAATGTGACCGACGTTCAATATTAAACGCAACACGACACGAAACAATGACCCATACGACGACGCTGACCATCACGAGCGGCGATCAGCATCGATTCAACGCGACCCTGTATGCAACGCCTGATTTGAGTGCGCCGGTACTCATTTTCATGTCGGCTCTGGGCACGCCGGCCAAGGTATATCGCCACCTTGGCAAGGAAATGTTCCATCACGAGGTGCAGATATGCACACCTGACTGGCGTGGCATCGACAGCAGTTCCGTACGAGCAGGCCGAGCAAGCGACTTTGGGTACCGTCACCTGGTTGAACTTGATGTGCCTGCCATGATTGCCGCTGTTCGGCAACGCTTACCTGATGCCCCAATATGGCTGGGCGGTCACAGCCTGGGCGGACAAATGGCCTTGATTAGCGCTGCAGGTAACCCGGACCCCATTTCCGGCGTCGTCATGATCGCCAGTGGCAGTGTGCATATGCCCTGCTACCAGGGCAAGTTGCGGCGAGGCGTCCGTGTCCTGACTACGTTGTCCGACATCCTTGGCCCAGTACTCGGATATTTTCCTGGCACCCGAATCGGGTTTGGTGGACGCGAGGCTGCGGGCTTGATGCGCGACTGGAGTCATGTTGCTCGAACTGGTGAATATCGACCAATGGGTTCACAGCATGACTATGAGCGCCTATTGCACACGCTCGATATGCCGATACTGGCACTTACCTTCGCGGCGGACAAATGGGCTCCCGCAACGGCGGCAAAGGCATTGCTGGGGAAAGTCTCAAAGCGCGAGCCAGTGCACTGGCATTGGAGCGCGTCTGAAACTGAAGGCATCGCGATCGATCACTATTCCTGGATTAAGAGGCCATCCCTTGTTGCGCCAGTCGTGGCGAAATTTATCCGGGAGTCTGGGGCACGCTGATAGCCTTCAGGGGAACCAACGCAAACCGTTGGCGCCAGAGCAGCGGGCCAGAGATCTGCTCACCGCGATTGACGCCGGTGGCCTGCCTCTGCACGCAGGGATCGTCAATCCAATCCAATCCAATCCAATGCAATGTGATCCAATGGAGTCTCTTTCGCGTGAACTACAGAGGTGACCCATGACTTCCGTCTCATCCATTGCACTTTCCGGCATGCAGGCTGCGCAAGCGGTTCTTGATACGTCAGCACACAATGTAGCAAACGTGAGCACCCCCGCATTTCGCAGGCAGAAAATCACTCAGTCGACGCAAACAGACGGCGGTGTAGCTACATCGCTTGGCCGCTCCCCCAACGAAGGTTCGGCGCTGGAGACCGACCTGGTCGCACAACTACAAGCCAAAAATGCATTTTTGGCGAATTTGGCCGTATTCAAGACCAGCAACCAAATGGCGGGTGCCCTGCTCGACAAGAAGGTCTGAAAATAGGACCCCCAGCCCGATGAAGGGTGAGGGGAAAAACAAGCTTTGGTTTTCAGTCTTACCAGGAGACGTGACCCTCAGTCGCAACCATACTTAGCAACATTGGTGCCAATCTGTGCCGCCAGATTTAACGAAAGCGGCAAGTTTTGGGTAAACGGTTAAAATCATTTCCCTACACCCACGGAGCCCTTCTTACATGCAATTCAGCTCCATACAGGCACGGACACAGGCTTGAAAGACCATTACGCATCTCTGGGTGTCAGCAGCGCCGCAAGCTTGGCCGACATCAAAAAGGCCTTTCGCCAGCAAGCGTCGCTTCACCACCCGGACCGCAACTCTGATCCAGGGGCTCCAGCCCGCTTTCGCACCGTGCAGGAGGCTTATGACGTATTGTCAGATGATGACAAACGCCAGGTCTATGACGACAACCGAAGGCGCAACCTGCTAGACAGCCCAATCGACGTCGCTCGGGTCATTTGGCAAAACTACTTCAACCGCATTCTGGAAAACTGAGCCCGCATGAATATTTCTCCCTATTTTCGCCACCTGCGTTCAGCCTACGCCGCCGAGCTTGACGACCTCACCTTCGACTCGGAAGGCATGAACGTGTTGGACAAGCGCCTCACCCAGCGGCGTAAGGAAATTGATTTCCTCATTAGCATGATGGAAATCAGCCCCGAAATGGTGGCGGCGGTGTTTCACAACGGTTTTCGCTTCACATCAAACACCGCGATGGACCACCTGCTGACGCTGGAATCCGATGAGTTTCCCGAATGGGATAGCCTGACGCACGCCATCAAGATGGCACCTTGGACAGATGCCCTGGTTGCCACCATACAAAAGCAGCCCATGGGCGACTGGTTTTTGACCGTTGCGGCTGCCCTTGAGTACATGTTCTACAAGCCCGAGCACGCACCGGCCAGCGATGCTGGCGACGAGGACGAGCAAGACGACGAACCGCTGGACGAAGAAGAACGCGATGCCAAAGCCCGCGAAGAAGCCGGTGCCGACTGGATGGTCGAGCAAGGCTTTGACCGCAAGGAATAAGCATGAACCCCCAAGCTCACATTCGTTCGCTGCCCCCCAAGGGGGCGCTTTCCTCCTTTGAGGCGGCTCTACAGGAGTAAACACCATGAGCAACCTCGCCCTCATTGCAAAAACTCAAAGTCTCATTGCCGCTGGTGACATTGTTGGCGCCGAATCGGCTCTGGTGGAATTGGCCGACACCGAGGGCGATGGCGCCCTGATGGTGGTGCTGGAGCAACTGGCGGCCAAAGACATTCTGGCCGTGATTCGTGAGTATGACAACTCGAAGGAGTCAGTCATCAACCTGCTGGTATCGCCGGAAATGTTCGCCCGTGCCGTTGTCATTGAAAAGCAATACAAGGACCTGACGCGCACCCACTTGCGCGGCATGGTGAACTCGGTCATTTTCCGGGAAGGCGCAGACCCGGTCGAATTCCTGAACGCCATTGGCGAGTTGGAAGGCGGCAGCGAAGCGCTGGCCGATTACTTTTCCGAAAAATGGAGTCGCATTGAAGCCTTTGCCCGCACCGGCACCTTTGACTCGGTGGAAGACGATGGTGAAATGATGTCGGAGACCGCCTTGTTGTCGTCAGCCTATGTGCCGGCAAAACTGGAACTGGAAGAAGTGGCCGATCAGGACTGGATGCAAATGGCCTGGTTGTTGCGGTACCAATGCCCCGACCTGTTTATTGAAACCGTCATGGTGCTGCGCGCCAAGGCCCGCGCCCACGACATGGGTCAGGGCGACGAAGAGGAAGCAGAAGAGGATGATGGCAAGGTGGAAACGGGCGACACTGACCGCGGCAAAGCCACCCCCGCCGCGCGCGATGACGACGAGGAATCCGCCATTTGAAACCCCACGGCATTTCACTGTTCGACGCCCGACCCTTCTTCGAGAAGGCACTGGTCTACGGCGTGCAGAACGGCATACTGGACGCAGACCGACTGGAGGCCATGCGCAACGACGCCCCCAAAGGCATGGTGCAAATTGCCCGCTACTTTGGCACCGAGTTTTTGCGCCCTGAGTTGGAAAAGGCCCGGGACCGCATGGTCAATCTGGTCAGCCTGTATCTGGAATACAGCAGCGATGGCGACCTGCGGCGGGCCGCAGAATCTTTGCGCGACCACTCTTTCCTGTCGCATTCCAAGGGTGGATCGGACATGCTGAAAGCGCTCATCGCCATGCCGCAGAACAGCCATTTCGGCATGCATGAATCAGCCGAATTTACCGCCGAGCAGATTCCACTTCTTGCCAAGTGGTCACTGCGCTCCCTGCCTGAATACCAAGCCGAACTGGCCCTACGCAGCCAGATTGCACTACTGGTTGATGCGGCCATCTGGTTCGCCGAAGCGCTGGGACAGGACGTATCTGACTTGGAAGAAGCTGGCAAGGACGCCGAGGCAATCATCCGCACCGGGCTGCTGACCCTTGGCGCACGCCGCAAGGACATGCCTGATTGGGTGGCCTTTGAGAAATTGATCATGGCGCTTCGCAAAAAACACGTAGTCAGCGACAGGGCCCAGTCTGGGGCACCCTCCAGCTTTTCCGGCATTACCCTGCCCAAAGGCCTACCAGAGCCGTACCGGGACATTGTCGAAAGCATCCGTCAGTCAGTATTAACCGATCTGCCCAAAATTCTCGACCCAGGTCTGACGTCACGCAAACTGTTCGACCAGACGCCTACCTTCATGGGCCGCTACTTCTGGCGGGAAGACGCATTGAACGAAGTAGATCACTTCGAGCGCACGGCATCGGCCACGTGGGACAAGGCAACTGGCGGCCACGGCGATGAGAGCTCACTGCTAACCCTGTTTTTGTGCCTGGCCGCAGGCAGCACACCGAAGACGATTTTGACAGAAAAGGCAGCTGCGGCGTTGGTGCGCAAGATCCGCAAAACGGGTCTGCAGGCAGAACTGCCACAACAATTCATCTTCAACCATGCACCGCAGAACTACCAGGGCGACTACCTGGATCTCTGGGGGTCCTTTGTTGACGAGGCCCTGCCCGCACTGCAAAGTGACTTTGACTACGCGCTCAAGGATGCCATGGCCCTGCTGCGACGCGAGTGCAATATTGGCACATAGGGTAGTTTCTATCTGCCATGGTTTCTGTCTGCCAATTGCGGCCTAGTCACGAATCCGCTACAGTGCAATGAGGTGAGCCAAATGAGGAAGTCATGACAAACAACAAGCCGCAAGAGCCGGCCCCGAAATCTGCACCGGAGGCAGATCGATATATGCCGGGGGACCCCATTCCCGTTGCGCACGCAGTTGAGGCTGATACCGAGTCTGCATGGGCACATTTCTCGGCCCAACCCGATGAACCCGATTTTGCCGATACGCTGCCGGCCTCCACTGTGGAGGAGCAAACAGTTCGCCACCCGTCCACCAAACCAATCTGAAATCCAATTAGTCCTATGTATTTGAATCGCCTGTGCTTTGTATCCCTTACCCTGGTCGCGCTGCTATTGGGCGGCTGCTCCAAGCAAGAGACTGCCGACCAGAGTCGCGCTGGAAAACCTGAAGTGACCGTGCAGGCTGTTGCAGCCCAGGCAAAAGGCTTCACCGTGGGCGCGCTGATGAGTGCCAACACGGTTTATGTTTTCTTTGATCCACAGTGCCCCCATTGCGGCCACCTGTGGCAGGCGTCGACGCCACTGCACAAGAAGGTCAAATTTATCTGGATCCCGGTCGCCTGGATCAATGCATCCAGCCTCTCGCAAGGTGCTGCACTGATGGCAGCCACAAACCCCGCTGCACTCATGACCGAGCACGAAGCCTCGCTGCTGGCGGGTCAAGGTGGCATTGCCGCGTCGGCCAGCGTGTCGTCCGACATCGAGCAATCCATCAAGGCCAACACCAAACTGCTGAACAGCCTGGGAGCTGAATCAGTTCCCTTTGTAGTTGTCAAGAACGCCGTTACGGGCCAAACCATCGCCAAAGATGGTACGCTGACAACCGCGGCGCTGGCCGAAATGATTGGGGTTGATCCGTCCTGATCGACCGGCAGTTGCCACTACTTGGCAGCCAGTGCTTTCTCAAGCGCGGCCACCAGATTCGTGTTGCCTGGCTCCACGCTGCTGGCATAGCTGGCCGCTACCTTGCCGCTGCGGTCCACCAGGAATTTGTGAAAATTCCATTTGGGCTCGACCTGGGTGGCCTTTAAGAGATCGGTGTACAACGGATTGCGGCCCGATCCTTTGACATCGGACTTGGCAAACATGGGGAACTTCACGCCATAGGTGTTGAAGCAGAAGTCCGCAATTTCCTTGGATGAACCCGGCTCCTGCTTGCCAAACTGGTTGGACGGAAAACCCAACACCACCAAACCCTTGCTCTGGTACTTGGCGTGCAGAGCCTCCAACCCCTCGTACTGGCTGGTAAAGCCACAGTAGCTCGCCGTGTTGACCACCAGCAGCACCTTGCCAGCATATTGACACAGGTTTTGGGGTGCGTCGTCCTGCAAACGGGGGAACTCATGCTGCAGGATGGCAGGACAAGCGCCCGCTGTCTGCGCCATGGCCGCAGGCATGCAAAACAGGGCGACAGTAGCGGCCAACAAGGTCGACGAAAAGGCGTTTGAGAGTTTCATGCAACCATTATGGTTGCTATGCAAAGCCCCTACCCAACCCAGCGTCTTGCGTTATGCCAGAGTTGCATCCACGGGCTGTGTGCATTCGCGTCCAGGGCGTTCCAACTCATCTGGATATTGCGAAACACCCGCTCGGGGTGCGGCATCATCGCGGTAAATCGGCCGTCCGCGGTCGTGACCGCCGTCAGGCCGCCGGGGCTGCCATTCGGATTGAACGGGTAAGCCTGCGTGGCACTGCCAGCGTTGTCGGTAAAGCGCATCGCTGCGATGGCTTTTTCCGCATTGCCACGGTATTTGAAGTTGGCATAGCCCTCGCCGTGCGCCACCGCAATGGGCATGCGACTGCCCGCCATGCCCGCCAAGAACAATGATGGGGACTCCAGCACCTCGACCATAGACAGCCGCGCCTCAAAGCGCTCGCTCTGGTTGGTTGTGAAACGCGGCCAATCCTGCGCACCCGGAATAATGTCGGCCAACTCGGCAAACATCTGGCAGCCATTGCACACGCCCAGACCGAAGGTGTCGGTACGGCCAAAAAATGCTTTGAACTGGTCGGAAAGCGCTGGGTTAAAAGTGATGGAGCGGGCCCAACCAATGCCGGCACCCAGTGTGTCGCCGTAGCTGAAGCCACCGCAGGCGACCACGCCCTGAAAGTCCGTCAACTTGGCGCGACCGGTTTGCAGGTCGGTCATGTGCACGTCAAAGGCTTCAAACCCTGCTTCGGTGAAAGCGTAGGCCATTTCCACATGGGAGTTGACGCCCTGCTCGCGCAATACGGCCACCTTGGGGCGTCTGGAGAGAATCGCAGGTGCTACTGTTTTAGTAGCTGCTTGCGCATATCCCACGGTGTCTGACGCCTGATTTGGCAGGTAAAAATGCATTCCCGGGTCATTCGCAGCACCGGCTGCTGTGTGCTCCGAGTTGGCGCAAGCCGGGTTGTCGCGCGCATTGCAGATCTTCCAGCTTACGGCGTCCCAAACCTGGTGCAGGTCCGCCAATGGGGCCTTAAAGATCGCTTTGGCATCACGCCAGACTTGCAACTCGTTCTTGCCAGCATCGATTTCGCTTGATGCCGGACGGGTTTTGCCGACAAAGTGGCTAAACGCCGATAGACCGTGCTCACGCAGCGTCTGCATCACCTCGCTGCGCTGCGCCGTGCGCACCTGCAGCACGACACCCAACTCTTCGTTGAACAGGGCCTTTAGCGTCAGCTCTTCACGGCGGGCACCCACCTGCCCGGCCCAGTTTTTGCTGTCACCGACGTCCATGCGACTATCGGTGATGCCATCACCCTCAGTGACGAGCATGTCCACGTTCAGGGCCACGCCCACACGGCCGGCAAAGGCCATCTCCGCCACGGTTGCCAGCAGGCCACCGTCGCTGCGGTCGTGGTAGGCCAGTATCTTGCCCTGTGCCCGCAAGGTGTTGACGGCGTTGACCAGGTTGACCAGGTCTTTGGCGTTATCCAGATCAGGCACCACGTCACCTACCTGGTTCAGCGCTTGCGCCAGGATGCTGGTGGCCATGCGGTTCTTGCCATGGCCCAAGTCGACCAGCACCAAAGTAGTGTCTTCGGAAGCATTCAATTGGGGGGTCAGCGTGCCGCGCACATCGGCCAGCGTGGCAAAGGCGGTAACGATCAGGGAAACCGGGGACGTGACCTTTTTGTCCAAGCCGTCAGCCTTCCACTGCGTGCGCATGGACAGCGAATCCTTGCCCACTGGGATGGAAATGCCCAGCGCCGGGCACAGTTCAAGACCCACCGCCTTGACGGTTGCATACAGCGCAGCATCCTCACCGGGCTCGCCGCAGGCTGCCATCCAGTTGGCCGACAGCTTCACGCGCGGCAAATCAATGGCGGCGGCCAGCAGGTTGGTGATGGCTTCGGCCACCGCCATGCGGCCCGATGCGGGTGCGTCCAGCGACGCCATGGGTGTGCGTTCGCCCATGGACATGGCTTCGCCGGCAAAACCCTTGAAATCGGCAAGCGTCACGGCGCAATCCGCCACTGGCACCTGCCACGGGCCAACCATCTGGTCGCGGTGGGTCAAACCACCCACCGTGCGGTCGCCAATGGTGATCAGGAAGCGCTTGGACGCTACGGTGGGGTGCGCCAGCACGTCGATGACGGCTTTTTGCAGGTCAACCCCGGTAAGGTCCAGGGGCTTGAAGGCTCGCACCACAGCTTTG
>CANNRR010000027.1 GCA_947508055.1 Burkholderiales bacterium | reverse complement strand
GGACCACTTTGCGCAGCAAATGTGCTCTGACCCCAACTAGGAAGAAAGAAATGGCAACTATCGAAATTCAAGTCCCCGATATCGGCGACTTTGATGAAGTCACCGTCATTGAGTTGATGGTCAAAGTCGGCGACACGGTTAAAACGGAGCAGTCGCTCATCACCGTGGAGTCCGACAAGGCTTCCATGGAAATCCCGTCCAGCCACGCAGGCGTGGTCACCGCCATCAAAGTTGCGCTGGGCGACAAGGTCAAACAAGGCTCTCTGGTGGTGATTCTGGAAGGCGATGGCGCTGGCACCGCGTCCGCTCCAACCGTCGCAGCGGCTACAACTTCAGTGCCAAATGTTCCTGCAGCCCCCGTGGTTACAGCGCAGGCAGCTTCTGTTTCTGTAGCAGTTGCGGCTGCTCCGGCGGCTCCAGCCGCAGCCGTTGCGGCGCACAACCCCACCAGCGCACCGATTGGGTTGCCCCACGCATCGCCGTCGGTACGCAAGTACGCCCGCGAACTCGGTGTGCCCTTGAATGAAGTCAAAGGCAGTGGCCTCAAAGGTCGCATCACGGACGCCGACGTGCAATCCTTCACCCGCTTGGTTATGAGCGGCGCTACGCAAACGATAGCTGCTCAGGCACAATCCAAGGGCGCTGCAGGCGGTTCTGGCAACGATGGCGCGGGCTTGGGCTTGATTCCATGGCCCAAGGTGGACTTTGCCAAGTTCGGTCCGATCGAGCGCAAAGAGCTCTCGCGCATCAAGAAGATCAGCGGTGCCAATCTGCTGCGTAACGCCATCATGATTCCGGCCGTCACCAACCACGACGATGCCGACATCACCGATCTGGAAGCGTTCCGCGTCTCCACCAACAAAGAGAACGAGAAGTCAGGCGTCAAAGTGACGATGCTGGCCTTCCTGATCAAGGCCTGCGTGGCGGCGCTCAAGAAGTTCCCGGAGTTCAATAGCTCGCTCGATGGTGATGCGCTGATCTACAAGCAGTTCTATCACATCGGTTTTGCGGCAGACACGCCCAATGGCCTGATGGTGCCGGTGATCAAGGATGCGGACAAGAAAGGCATCATGCAAATCTCAGTCGAGATGGGCGAGCTGGCCAAGAAAGCACGCGACGGCAAGCTGAGCCCGGCCGAGATGACCGGCGCCTCGTTCACCATCTCCAGCCTGGGTGGCATTGGCGGGCGCTACTTTACGCCCATCATCAATGCACCGGAGGTGGCCATCATGGGTGTGTGCAAGTCCACCATGCAGCCGGTGTGGGATGGCAAAGCCTTCCAGCCGCGCCTGATGCTGCCACTTTCATTGACGTGGGACCACCGTGTCATCGATGGTGCCGCAGCGGCCCGCTTCAACGTGTACCTCGGCCAAATCCTGGGTGACTTCCGGAGGGTCCTCCTGTGAAATTGCGGGTCAGACCACTTTGCGAAGCAAATGTGCTCTGACCCCAACTGAATAGGGATGTTCTTGCGGGTCAGACCACTTTGCGCAGCAAATGTGCTATGACCCCTACTAATTAGAGGTATTTATGGCAATCGTAGAAATTAAAGTCCCCGACATTGGCGACTTCGACGAAGTCACCGTCATTGAATTGATGGTCAAAGTGGGTGACACCATCCGCGCCGAGCAAAGCCTGATCACAGTCGAGAGCGACAAAGCCTCGATGGAAATCCCCTCCAGCCAGGCTGGTGTGGTCAAAGAGCTCAAGGTCGCGCTGGGCGACAAGGTCAAGCAAGGTTCGCTGGTGGTCATGCTCGAATCTGCCGATGGCGCAGGTACTGCATCATCAAATCAGCCTGCAACCACCGTAGATACAGCGCAAGCAGCTCCTAAATCTATAGCGCCTGTGTCGGTCGCTGCTGCTGTAGCTGTCCCCGCTGGCGCCAGCTATGCCGGCACGGTCGACCTGGACTGCGACCTGCTGGTGCTGGGCGCAGGCCCCGGCGGGTACTCGGCCGCCTTCCGCGCGGCCGATTTGGGCCTCAAGGTCATCATCGTCGAGCGTTACGCGCAACTCGGCGGTGTCTGCCTCAACGTAGGCTGCATACCGTCCAAGGCGCTCTTGCACGTGGCTGCCGTGATGGACGAGGTCAGCCATATGGCCGACCTGGGTGTCGACTTCGGCGCGCCCGTCGTCAACATCGACAAACTGCGCGGCCACAAGGAAAAGGTCGTCACCAAGCTCACCGGCGGACTGGCCGCCATGGCCAAGATGCGCAAGGTGACCATTGTGCGTGGCTACGGCGCGTTTGTCGGAGCCAACCATGTGGAAGTGGAAGAAACCACCGGCACCTCGCAGGACAAGACCGGCACCAAGAAGGTCATTGGCTTCAAAAAGGCCATCATCGCTGCGGGCAGCCAAGCCGTGCGCCTGCCCTTTATGCCCAACGACCCGCGCGTGGTCGACTCCACCGGGGCACTGGCGCTGAAGGAAGTCCCCAAGCGCATGCTGATCCTGGGCGGCGGCATCATCGGTCTGGAAATGGGAACCGTCTACAGCACGCTGGGCGCACGGCTGGATGTGGTGGAAATGCTGGACGGCCTGATGCAGGGCGCTGACCGCGATCTGGTCAAGATCTGGCAAAAGATGAACGCACCGCGCTTTGACAACATCATGCTCAAAACCAAGACGGTAGGCGCACGCGCCTTGCCTGAAGGCATTGAGGTGACGTTTGCCGCAGCGGAAGAGGGCGAGGCTGGAAGCAACGCCAGCGTTGCGGCCCCCGCACCGCAGGTGTACGACTTGGTACTGCAAGCCGTAGGCCGCACGCCCAATGGCAAGAAAATTGCCGCAGAGAAGGCCGGTGTCGCAGTCACGGACCGTGGCTTCATCAACGTCGACATCCAGATGCGCACCAACGTGCCCCACATCTTTGCCATTGGCGACATCGTGGGTCAGCCCATGCTGGCGCACAAGGCGGTGCATGAGGCGCATGTGGCCGCCGAAGTGATTGCCGGTGAACTGCAGGGCAACAAAGAGCTGGCGGCGGCGGCCTTCAACGCCCGCGTGATTCCCTCCGTGGCCTACACTGACCCCGAAGTGGCCTGGGTGGGCCTCACCGAAGACCAGGCCAAGGCGCAAGGCATCAAGGTCAAGAAGGGCCTGTTCCCGTGGAACGCATCGGGCCGCGCCCTTGCAAGCTCACTGCCCCGGTGCGGCGGGAATCTAGCGGGTAGGCGGCAAATTGAGAGATTTGGCAAAACCCCAAGCCAGCAAGCGGATCGGAGGCTGTTCCAGGGTGCGATACTCGGCCTCATGTTGTTGAAATGTCTATCCGTCATTGCGCACTGGCCGAATCGCCTGAGCGTACTGAGAGGTCGCGTGTTCGTCTGCTGCCCAATCTGTTGGCCCGTACTTCGGTGTATGAATTGTCAAGCTAAATTGTGACTCAACCTATTCACACCCGAACGCAAGTCGTCAGTTTTCTGTTCATCGATTTGGTGGCTTTTTCTAAAGAATCTACCGCGTCACAACATCAGATCAAGACGGTACTTATTCAACACCTTGGTGCTGCGTTGGCACCTATTCCGGTCAGTGAATACCGGTTACGGGATACGGGCGACGGGGCTTTTGTTGCTTTTTGGTCCAACCCGGAGTTCGCTCTCTACACCGCGCTGGCCTTGTGGCAGGCCTGCAGCACTGACAGCGGTTCCAGTGCGCTTCCCCGTCAGCGACTGCGCGTCGGTTTGCATATTGGCACGGTCAAGGAAACGCCCGATGTCGAGGGGCGGATCAATTACGTGGGCGATGGCATTAATGCTGCCAAGCGGATTCAGGATCTGGCGGAGCCAGGGCAGATATTGGCATCCAGAAGCTTTTTTGACGCCTTTGACCACCTGGACGCGGACTATTCGAGCCTCTTTACCCAGTGCGGATCAGGCGACGACAAACACGGGCGCTCGTACGAGCTCTTTTCATTGAGTTTTGGTGATGCCGCACTGGCTAAACTGTCACAAGAAATTGAGCAGCACACCAGCAGCTCGCGCAACGCAACCACCGGCGAACAGAAAAAAACTGATCATCCTAAATGGGCGGCATTTTTCCCCCATAAGCCGATTACCTGGCTATCGCTTGGTTTGGGGTTGACACTGTTTGTCGCGGTCTACTTCGTCAAGGAACCAGACGAGCCCCCCAAAGATTCATCACCAGCCCAATCGGCTGCCAAAGTGATGCCCGTACCCAAGATCGCTACCAGCACGTCGCCAACCATTGCGGTTGCGCCGCCAGCCGCTGCCAGCGACCCCATGCCCGCACCCGTAAGCTCACCGGCCAGACCTGGAACTCTTTCGTCTGGGAAGACACGTCCACCGCCAGCCCGCGTTGATCAGGGAACGCATAATGCCAAAACTGGAAAACTACCGGGCGTAACAAACGTTGCCAACCCACGCTGCACCAGCTTGCTGCAGAAAGCCGGCACGGGTGAGCCACTATCGTCCCAAGAACAGAAAGAAATGGTATCGACATGTCAATGAATATTGGTTTGAATAGATTTTGGCGCGCTGCGTCACTTCCAAGCTCGCGGCTTTGTTTTCTGCTGTGTGTGTCGTTACTGGCGACCTCTTGTGCAGCGCCTCCAGCGGCCGTTGCGGAACGCCCAGCAGCACCCAGCGCAGCGGTCGCGTTTGATGCTGCGATTGACTACGCAGTCGACGATTTGCTGGTTCAAGCTCAACGGCTGCCAGAGTTTCAGCCGCCGGTAAAAAATGCAGTTGAGGCGGCACTCAATCGCGAGGCTCCCCCTCGAAAGAAAATTGTCGTTGATGCATCGTTAGACGGTGTGTCGGGCCAGCAAACCATGGCCACCCGTTTTCTGGATACCCGTTTATTGGGCCGCGCCGCTGCCCGCTTTCCACAATTTGAGGTGACCACACTTAATTCACGACAGGCTGCATTAGCAGGCCGTTTTTTACTCGCAGCAACAGTCACGCCGATTGGGGAAACTTCCGGCAAAACACAGACGCGATTTCGGGTCAACTTGTCATTAACCGACCTACAGACTGGCTATGTTTTGGCCCAATCAGCTGTTCAAACCACTGAGGTTGGAGTCGATATGACCCCCACCAAGTTTTACCAGGACAGCCCCTCCATCACCCGCGACCGTGTTGTTGAGGGTCATGTGCGCACCGCACAAGCCAAAGCGGGATCTGAGGCCGATGGCATTTATGTCTCGAGCCTGACCGTCTCTGCATTGATCTCAGAGGGCTCGCAGTTTTATGACGCGGGACAGTTTGAGCAGTCATTGCTTGCTTATGAAGCGGCAGCCGCCAGACCCGATGGCAAGCAACTGCGTGTTTTTAATGGCCTGTACCTGAGCAACATGCAATTGGGTCGCAGCGATGCCGCAGAAAGCGCCTTTGCGCGTATCGTTTCGCTGGGCTTGGCCACCAACAGTTTGGCGGTCAAGTTTCTGTTTAAACCGGGGTCTACCGAGTTTTTGGCAGATCCAAAAATCAGCACCTCGTACCCGATGTGGCTGAATGTTCTGGCCAAAGAAATGGGTAACGCCCATCAATGCGTTTCCGTGATCGGTCACTCCAGCCGCACCGGCACCGAAAATGTGAATGACCGCCTGTCCTTGGCGCGTGCCTCAGCCATGCAGCGTCGGCTGGAGTCGATCCTACCTTCACTTTCCAGTCGCTTGCAGCCGCTGGGCATGGGTTACCGTGAAAATCTGATCGGCACCGGCACTGACGACTTGCGAGACTCCCTTGACCGACGTGTCGAGTTTCGCGTCAGAAATTGCCCGTGATGACAGTGCAAGTTGAGCTGATGAGTCTTTCTGCGGCTGGGATTCTGTGAGTGAGCCGTTCGTCGGAGAGAGGGCTGCCGGTCGATGATCGCTGGACCTTGGTTGTCCGGTCCTGTTCAGATTGATGCGCGGGAACGCTGGCGGGCGTTTCTCGGAGCCGGATTCGGTATTTTGGTCACTGCGCTGGTCAGTCAATGGATTGTTGGCACGACGCCGTCCGCAGTCTGGTTGATAGCACCCATGGGCGCCAGTGCGGTCCTGGTGTTTGCGGTGTCCGCCAGTCCGCTTGCACAGCCTTGGGCGGTGATAGCTGGCAACACCATTTCTGCGCTTGTCGGCATAAGCTGCGCGTTACTTTTGGGTGACAGTATTTGGGCGGCGCCGCTGAGCGTGCTGCTGGCAATGGTGCTGATGTTTGGGATGCGCTGTCTGCATCCGCCTGGCGGGGCGACTGCTTTGTTGGCGGTCCTGGTGCACGCCACAAGTTACGAGTTTGCGCTGGTGCCGGTTTTTCTCAACTCGGTCTTGTTGGTGCTGGCAGGGGTTGCATACAACAATCTGACCGGGCGCCGCTACCCGCATACGCAGCGTGCCAGCAATGCCCCTTCGGTGGCGGCTGCGCGCTTCAGCACGGCCGACATGGATGCTGCGTTGGCGCATTACAACCAAGTGCTGGATGTCAGTCGAAGCGACCTTGATGAACTATTGCACCACGCCGAGTTGGCGTCCTACCACCGAAATTTGGGGGCCTTGTTGTGCGCTGACATCATGTCGCGCGAGCCGGTTGCCGTCGCCGCAGGAACCCCTCTGGACGAAGCCTGGGCGCTGATGCGCAAGCAGCGTGTCAAGGCCTTACCGGTTATCGACAACACACGCGGCATTGTTGGCATTTTGACCATGGCTGATTTTTTGCGGCAGGTTGGCCTGGACGAGCACACCGGCATTGGTGGGCGCTGGCGTGCGTTCATACAGCGCAGTGGCCCAACCCACTCTAAGAAACCCGAGGTAGTGGGCCAGATCATGACCCGCAAGGTGCAGGTTGCCAGTGCCGATCGTCACGTGATTGAGTTGGTGCCGCTGTTCTCTGGTGGCGGACATCATCACATCCCGATCATCGATAACGAGAACCGGCTGATTGGCATCATCACCCAGGCGGACCTGCTGCGCGCGTTGTATCGTGCGGTTCAGCCAAACGCATGAGTTCCAAATCCATCTGGGGACGGGTCGATTTGAAGTTGGCCGACGCTATAGCTTGATCTCGACTCCGAGATTGAAGCTGCTGCGGCCACTGCGCAGCGTGCTGCTGGAGTAGCCATCGGCGGTCAGGGTCTGTGATTCGGTGTCGACGGGATACCAGTTGTTGGCCGACAGGCGCGCAGAAATTTTGCGGCTGAACACCCATTGCGCAAACACATCGATACTGCGGCTACGCGACTGGTCCAGCGATTGTGAACTCGATTGTTGCGTGGCGTAGCCCGGCGTGAAGGCCAGACTTCCGCCCACGGTCATGGGCAGGCTGGCGAACCGGTAATCAAAGCCGAAATTCCCCGACCAGGGTTGCTGACCGTCCAGGCGGTTGTTTGGGCTGGGCAGTGCCTCGACCGATGACTGGTAAATGTTGACCGAACCCCGAAGGTTCAATGGCAACTTGGCATCGACCAAGCCGGACAGCAGTTCGCCGGCGCGGCCCTTCACTTCAAGCTCAAGACCGCGTGTCATTGCCCGAGAAAAATTGATCGGCGTGGACACCCAGCGCGGCACACCTGACCAGGCTACGGTTTGCAAGCTCGTCACACTGCGGATCAGGTCGTTGACCTGCCGGTAAAAGATGCCCACGCTCACGAGGCCACCGGCTGGGAGGTAATTCTCTAGCGCAATGTCCACTCCGGTGGCCAGTTCGGGCAGCAATGCTGGATTGCCAATGCGGTCAGGCGACAGCTCGGCATTGGACTTGCTGGTGTCAGCAAACAGGCCGCTGACCGATGGGCGAGCCAGCAAGGCAGACAGATCGGGCGCCTTGTAGCTGCGGGTGATGCTGGCGCGCACCAGGTCCCGACCGGCGGCGTCAAACTTGTAATTTAAGTGCACCATCGGGGTGACGACGTTACTGGTGTTGCTCTGGGGCGAGGCAGTTCCCTGACTGCGGGTCGCAATCTGCTCGGAGCGCAAACCCAGGTAGGTGGACCATTGTTTGTTGATCTCCCATTCGTCCTGGATGAACAGGGCCTGGCGCTCAATGCGTGCAGAAAACGGCTGGCCTTCAAATTCCACCGTTTGAGGCACGCCTTTCTCGGTGATGTCTCGCTTTTCGTCGCGCTGGCGCCACTCCAGGTCCCATCCGATGGAGAGGCTGTGCGCGTCGTTTAGCAGGCGGCTGTAGTTTCCTGCCTGGGTCAGGCTCAAGTCTGCGTTGTCGGCCAGGGTGCGGCGCTGTGGCAAACCAAGGCGCAAGGTTTGCCCGTCAAAGCTCCCCATGGAAGAAGATAGCCCCGCCTTGAGTTCCATGCGCTCTGACGCGCTGAAATGGTTAACCCATTGCATGTTACTGCGCACGCTTTGCCAGCGACCCTGAAAGCCGGCATCGTCGTCGAGACTTGGCGTGCCTGCCATCACCTGGTACAGGTAAGTAGATCGGTTGTTCCAGATTCCTTTTTGCAAAAAACTTTGCCAGCTCAGGGTTTCATCGTCGCTCAGTTTCCAGTTCAAACGCGGGCCAAGGTTGATGCCATGTCCATAGTAGAACTGTTCGCCGCGTTGTTGTGCCTGCGATGCACCGCCGTCCAGTCCGGGCGCGTTGCGCAGCACCGTGGCGGTGTTCCCGCCGCGCCACTCAAACAACGAAATCGGCAGTGCGAGTGATAGGTCCGCCCATTTCTCGCCCAGCGTGAAGCTGCCCGACACGGTAGGGCGGTCCATCGTGTAGCCGCTGGACAAGCGCAAGTCGCGCTGCGAAACCTTGGGCGCGTCCTTCAGGATGATGTTGATGGCGCCCGCGACCGCCTGCGCACTCTGGTTGGCGGTCGGCCCCTTCGTCACTTCGATACGCTCGACCTGTGCAGGGTCGAGCTGGTCCAGCGCAAAACCCGGCGGCGCGGGATCGCCATTGATGAGAATCAGCGTGTAGCCCGAACCCAGACCCCGCATGCGCGGCGCATTGCCCTGCATGCTGATGCCCGGCAAGCGCTTGAGAACGTCGGCCACGTTGCCGTCGCCATATTTGTCGAGCTCTTCTCTGCCATAAATCTGTTTTGCCGTCTGGGCTCTGCGGCGCAAGTCATTGTCCGTCGACTGCTTGCCCAATATTTCCACGCGTTCGAGTTTGCTTCCAGGCGCACGTGGCGATGGCTCCCCGCCCACCGGGATGTCTTGCGCCGATACTGTCCCAAAATGGAGGGTGGAAAGACCCAGTACGGTCCAGGTGCACGCCAGCGTGCCTAAAAGCTTTTTCAATGCTATTTCCATGAGGATACTTTTTGCAAGTCAAGGGCGGCATTGTCCGCGACTTGGTGTTTCTTTGGGCGCCTGGCGGCGAGTGCGATACTTCGCGCCAGTGGCGTGGGCTTTCTGCCATTCATAAATTAGGGGGGGGGAATGTCAAAGTACAGACCTTATATATACGTATTGGCCGCGGCTTGCCTGCTTGGCATGCAGATGCGGTCTGCTGCGGCGGCCAGCGGTGGGGCGGAACCTACGCACCCTTGCCGGGTTGAGGGTATGCCCAACGAGTTGAGATGCGGTGCAGTGAAGCGCCCGCTGGATCCAACCCGGCCAGCTGGCCCCATTATTGAAGTGCACTACCTGGTGGTACCCGCGATGGCGCGCAACAAACAGCCCGATGCCGTGTTGTTGCTGGCCGGCGGCCCCGGGCAAAGCGCGATTGATGTGGCCCCTGCGGTCATGTCGCGACTCGCCCGTTTGAACAATCGGCGTGACCTGGTTTTTATAGATCAGCGCGGAACTGGTCGTTCGGCCCCACTTCGGTGCACCGATGAGTCCCGTTTGCCCGTACAGCAAAGCATCGATCCACGGCAGCAGTTGGAGCGCTTACGCCAGTGCAGGGAAGACCTTGCCAAACTGCCTCATGGCGATATGCGGTTCTTTACCACCACTCTTGCCATGCAGGACTTTGATGCTGTGCGCGAGCAGTTGGGTGTCACGCAGTGGAATTTGATCGGTGCGTCGTATGGCACGCGCGCCGCACTGGAGTACCTGCGGCAGTTTCCGCAAGGTGTGCGGCGCACTGTCATTGACGGTGTAGCCCCGCCAGACATGGTTTTACCCGTCAGCTTTTCGACCGATGCACAGGCAGCGCTGGACGCATTGTTTAAGGCCTGTGAGCCCGACGCAATGGCCCCTAGCGCATGTGCCACTCAGTATCCTCGCCTGCGGCAGCAGTGGATTGATTTACTCAAGGGATTGCCGCGCCAGGTTTCGGTGGAGCATCCAATCACCGGGAAGGTTGAGCGTTTTGAGTTGACCCGTGCTGCTCTGCTGGGTTTGGTTCGTGCGCCTTTGTATGCGCCAGCCTTAGCGTCCGCATTGCCTGCCGCCATCGATGCTGCCGCAAACGGCGATTTCTCGGGCTTTGTAGGTTTGTCGGGGGCGGTGGGCAATCGCAAGTCAAACCGTTTGGCCATGGGCATGCACTTTGCGGTCGTGTGCGCTGAAGATGCACCCCGCATTGCCGGTGCTTTGCAGACGCCGGGGCAAGACTTTGGCGTGCTGGACGCACACATGTACGAAAGTGTCTGCGCATTTTGGCCGCGTGGGCAGGTTCCGCAGGCGTTTTACAGCGTGCCACCGGCGACGTCACCGGTATTGGTGCTGAGTGGCGGCGCGGATCCGGTAACGCCACCGCGGCACGGTGACCGGGTCACCCAGGCGATGGGCGACAAGGCGCAGCATATTGTGGTTCCCGGGGCGGGTCATGGCGTGATGGGGACAGGCTGCATGCGCGATGTGGTGTACCGCTTCATCGTTGCGGCCTCCGATGCCGGGGCGTTACCGCAGGATGCAGGTTGTGCGACCAAGGTGCCACGTCCGCCCGTATTTTTACCGACTCAGATGGGTGTTGGCAAAGGGGTGCAGCCATGATCGAGATTGTCAATGTCAGCAAGCAGTTCGTGTTGGCCGGTGCATCCAAGCCTTTTCACCGGGCTCCCAAGCAGACGATTCAGGCCGTGCGCGGGGTGAATGTGTCGGCGCCCAATGGTCGCATCACCGGGCTACTGGGTCCCAATGGCGCAGGTAAAACAACGACATTGCGCATGCTGGGTGCGCTCTTTGAGCCCGACAGTGGCACCATAACCGTGGATGGCATTGCGGTGGCGCAGCAACCCCGACAGGCGCTGGCGCGCATGGGCATATTGGGCGACGCGCATGGTCTGTACCCGCGCCTGACGGCACGCGAAAACGTGGTCTATTTTGGCCGGTTGCATGGCATGGACTTTGATGCCGCCCATGCAAGGGCCCAAGAGCTTTCGCGGTTGTTGGATATGGACAGTATTCTGGACCGGCGTGCTGAAGGATTCAGTCAGGGAGAACGCATGAAAACCGCGCTGGCGCGTGCTCTGGTGCATGACCCGGCCAATATTGTTCTGGATGAGCCCACCAACGGCCTGGATGTGCTGGCCACGCGGGCCCTGCGCGAAGCACTGCGTTTTCTAAAGTCACCTGATGGTGGTAACAAGTGCATCGTCTTTTCCACCCACATCATGCCCGAGGTGCAACAGCTCTGCGAGCACGTTGTGGTGATGGCCAAAGGACGCAGCGTCGCCGAAGGTACCGTGGAAGACCTGCTGGCCCAGACCGGGCAAACCCATTTTGAAGACGCGTTCGTCAAACTCGCGTTTGAAGCGCAAGACGCGGGAGCTACTGTATGAATGCCAACTTTTTCAGAAGCGTTGGAGTGGTTCTGGTTAAGGAGGTGGTGGATGCCCTGCGTGACCGGCGCACCCTGCTGCGGCTGATGATTCCGGCAGTGCTGATGGGGCCGCTGTTGCTGCTGGCCATCTCCGGGCTGATTTCGTCGCTGGAGGAGCGCGCGGAGAAGCGTGAGGTGATGGTCCTCGGCATGGAGCACGCGCCCACCTTGCGTAACTACCTGGAGCGCCAGACCTACTCCATCACAACCGCACCGCAAGACTACGAGACACGCCTTCGCGCGTCGACCTTACTGGTACCTGTGTTGGTTGTTGGCCCCCAGTTCGAGCGTGAGTTGCTTGAAGGCGAGCGCCCCAGCGTCGAACTGGTGAGCGACAGCAGTAACCAGCGCGCTGGTTCCGGAGTGCCAGGGCTGCTGCGCCTGCTTACGGGCTTCAACCAGGAGCGTGCCACGCTCAGCCTGGCCCTGCGAGGAGTCTCCACCGAGTTGTTGCAACCTGTCTCCGTTAACGAGCGCGACCTAGCGAGCGTACAAGCCCGCGCAACCCGCATTACTGCCATTGTTCCGATGTTCATCATCATGGCTGTGCTCTATGGAGCTCTGACCGCGGCGCTGGACAGCACGGCCGGTGAGCGCGAACGCGGTTCCCTGGAACCCTTGCTGATGAACCCCGTCCAGCACCTGGCGCTGGTGATCGGGAAATGGGGTGCCGTTGCCATTTTGGGAATGGCGGTGGCGTTGATTGCCAGCTTGAGTTTTGTGCCCGCGCAATGGTTCCTGCGCAGCGACAGTCTGCAGGCCATGTTTCAGTTCGGCATACCCGAGGTGATTGCATTCCTGCTGCTGCAATTGCCGCTGGCTGCAGGTCTTGGTGCGGTGCTGATGGCACTGGCTATTCGCTCCAAGACCTTCAAGGAGGCGCAGGCTGGCAGTGGGCTGGTGATCACACTGGTTGGATTGGCGCCCATGGTCAGCATGCTCAACCCTGGAGGCGACGCGTCCTGGTACTTGTGGGTTCCTGGTCTATCGCAAAACACGCTAATGATGCTGGTCTTGAAAGGGGAATCGCTGACAATGGCGCAGGTTTTTCCGGGCGTGTTGGTGGGCACGCTGCTCATGATCAGCTGTATGCTATATGTCGCCCGCTCGATGCGTTCGGCCGTGGCGCGCTAGGTTGGCTTGCTTGCAGATTGACAGTACCCCGTCAGCTGCCAGATTCGGCAGCTCGCGCTGTACAGCCCCGTTGCCCGAATGCGCCAATGCGATGAGCTCGCACATGTAAAAAATTGCGGTTGGTTGCAACAGGTGCACAATCTTGGTTTTGACTTTTGTGGTTGGTTCTTCCCATGACACGTCTTGTACTGATTGCAGCCATTTCCGCACTGATGGCTGCTTGCTCCAAAGCACCAGAAACCGTAGCCGTAGCCGTACCTGCATCCCAGGCCGCACAGGGCACAGTGGTCGTACATGCCAGCATCGCCTGGGTCAAGCCCGAAGGGGCCAGCCTGGAGGCGGTCTTTGCCAAAGCCAAGGTCGAGAACAAGCCCGTATTTCTCTACTGGGGCGCAGTCTGGTGCCCACCGTGCAACCAGATCAAGGCCACGGTTTTCAACCGTCCCGATTTCATTGAGCGCAGCAAGGGCTTCATTCCGGTCTATCTGGATGGTGACACGCCCGGCGCCCAAAAGCTGGGCACCCAGTTCAAGGTGCGGGGCTACCCCACCACTATTCTGTTCAAGCCCGATGGCACCGAACTGACACGCCTACCCGGCGAGGTGGATGCCGTGCAATACATGCAAATTCTCAAGCGGGGCATGACGGCAACCCAGCCCATCAAGGAAACCCTTGCTGCGGCACTGGCGACGCCGGTTGGGCCGACACCATCATTGTCAGCCGACGCATGGAACTTACTGGCCTACTACGCGTGGGACACCGACGAGGCACAATTACTGTCGCAAAAAGACGTGGTGCCGACCTTGCAGCAACTGGTTCAGAATTGCCCGCCACACTACGCCGAAGCGCTGGCCCGCCTGACCTTGCGTTCGGCCGTGATGTCGGGTGGCGAGGAGGCGCCTGCCAAGGCCCACCCCCAACCTCAATCCATGGCTGCGGTAACCAAAATTCTGGCCGACACGCTTCGCACACGCGAGAACGGTGACATCCTTTCCAACTACGCCAGTGAGCTGATTACGGCGCTGACCACCGACGGCAGCACTGATCGCGGGTTGCTGATCGCCGCACTGAATACCGTGTTGGACCGACTCTCAACCGACGAGACCTTGTCCAAGGCCGACCGACTGGGCGCGGTGCAAGCCAAGGTGTCGATGGCCCTGATTGGCAAGTCCAAGAGCAGCAAGCCAGAACTACCAGCCGAACTGGTGGCGCAGGCGCAGACCGCCGCCGCCAAGGCCGACCAAACGGCCACCGACAAATACGAGCGCCAAGCCATCATCCCGTCGGCCGCACATTTGTTAAGCGACGTTGGGCTGGTCGACGCATCGGACGCCATGCTCGTGGCCGAATTGCCCACGGCAGTTTCGGGCTATTACCACATGCTGGTGCTGGCTTCCAATGCCAAACTGCGCGGCGACAAGGTCGTGTCTCTGGACTGGGCTGAGAAGGCTTATGTTGGCTCACTCGGTCCCGCCACACGCTTGCAGTGGGGCAGTGGCTACGTCAACAAACTGATCGAACTTTCGCCGCAGGACAGCGCGCGTATCGAGAAGGCCGCATCCCAGGTGATTGGCGAATTAGACGCTGCACCCGAGACGTTTTATGAGCGCAACCGCCGCAGTCTGGAAAAAATGGGCCTTCAATTGAACAAGTGGAATGAGGGAGGCAAACACGCCACCGTAGTGCGAAAGCTCAGCGCCCAACTCCATGGGATTTGTGTGAAATTGCCCGAGGCCGATAGCGCGCGTGGTGCCTGCAATGGTGTTTTTGGCAAGGCGGTGAAGAAGGCCTGAATTAAAGCTTCAACTCCAGGCGAACGCCCCAGCGAATCTCCGACTGGTTGGCGCTTTCGTTATCCTGGCGCTGCGTGCCGTTAAGCACGCTGCTGGTGTTCAGGTAGTCCCTGGGAAGCAGGTTGTTGGCGCTGAAGCGCATCTGGGCGTTGGGGTTGATAAACCAGACCAGGAACGCATCGGTCACGACCTTGGCGCCTACCGAACTGCTCTGGATATCGCTAAGCTGAAGGTCATAGCCGGGTGTGATGTTGACACTGGCGCCCATGCTGATGGGCAGACTGCGCAGTTTGTAATCAGCGCCCAGATTGGCCGTGCCCTTGGGCTGGCCTTCGAGGCGGTTGTTGGGGCCGGGCACTTTTTCGACACTGGAGTCAAAGAAACTCACGTTGCTTCGCAGGGCAACAGGCAGGGCGTCTGGCCATACCTCGTCTAGGCGGAATTTGGCTTCCAGCTCAATGCCCTGGGCGATGGCATTGCCCACGTTTTGCGGGCGAGACACCCAGCGCTTATTCGCCGACCAGGAAACGTCCTCCAGTGCTACCACATTGCGAATCAGGTCATTGATACGGCGGTAAAAGAAATTGGCGCTCATCAGGCCGCCCTTGTCCAGATAGTGCTCGTAAGCGATCTCGAAGCCGCGTGCCAGTTCAGGTGCCAGGTTGGGGTTACCAGCACGGTCCGGGCTGCCCACTTCATTGGCACCGCTGGGGAAGCGCTGGGAAATCGAGGGCCGCGCAATCAACTCTTGCAGGGTGGCCGACTTGTAGCTGCGCGTGAGGCTGCTGCGCCATTGGTCGCGGCTCTTTTCATCCGGTTTCCAGGTGGCGTGCAGCAAGGGAGTGAGCACGCTGCTACGGTTGCTAACTTGGTAGGCATCACTGTCGCTGCGGGTCTCAATGCCTTCCCAGCGCAGACCGGCGTAGGCTGAAATCTGTTTGGTGGGACTCCACTCGTCCTGAATGTAGGTGGCCACGCGCATGCTGGAGGCGCTCAGGTCGTCACCAAACTCAGTGAGTATGGGAAAGCCGTTTTGCAGTGTGGTGCGACTTTGCTTTCGCGCGCTGTTGTCCAACTCTAGCCCCGCCACCAGACTGTGTTCGCTTTCCAGTTGTTGTGAGGCCTTGCCGGTCAGGCTCCAACCTGTTTCCCTGGTGCTGGTCTGGTCGTCGGTGGTGCGTGTCAGCAGACCGGCGGTGTCGAACTCCTGGCGGGCCCCGCGGTTCGCAAAGCTGCCATTGCCCACACCGCCGCGCAGTTCCAGTCGGGTGCCGTCACCCAAATTCTTTTGCCACTGGGCATTACCGCGCAGTGAGCTGAATTGGCCATCACCGGCCGTGGTGTAACGCGCATAGGGTTGGAGTATGGCCCCGCCGGGTAACTGATCAAGTTGGCCCTGTGACTCTGAGGTGCCTTGCGATAGCATCAAGAAAGGCATCAGGATCAGAGATTCACCCTGAGCGATGGCAATTTGCACGCGTCCGTTCAAGTGCAGTCCGTCACGCCTATTAACACTGAACCCGGTCTCGTGCTGGTCCAGGACCTGCACACCGCTACCTATATCGTACCAACGGGTACGGGTATCGTTTTCGTCTCGGTTGTCGCTTTTGTTGACGGACACGGTCAACGTATAGGAAACGCTTTCACCAAATTTGTCATTGCGTGTCCATGAGGCGCTAGGCGAGACACGGTTTTCTTCGAAACCGGCACCAAGGCGCAGTTCATTGAGCGTTTTTTTTAGCGCCTCTTTCAGCACCACATTGATGGTCCCTGCTACGGCCCGCGCCCCAAATTCGGCGGTCGGCGCGCGCATGACTTCGATGCGTTCCACCTGGTCGGGCGTCAGGTTATCGAGCGAAAATCCGGGTGGCATGCGCTCGCCGTTGACCAGTATCTGTGTGTAACCGCCGCCCATGCCACGCATGCGCACATCGCCGCCCCGACCGGGTCTGCCGCCGGTGGTCACGCCAGGCAGGCGCTTGAGTACTTCGCTGACAGAACTGTCGCCAAAACGTTCGATATCTTCCTTGCCGATGATAATTTTGGAAGCAGTTGATGCACGACGTTGGTCGGTGTCGCTGCTGGAGCCAATAACTTCAACCCGGCCTAGTGAAGGAGGGGTTTTCTGGCCTTTGTCCGGCACGGTGGCTGGTTTGATCGGCGGTTTTTCCACGGGTTTGGGTGCTGCTTTTTCAGGCAGTCCGGTTTCGCCTGGATCGGTTTGCGCCAATGCTGGCAGGCAACACAGAAAGGCCGCCACTGCCACCGCGCCGCGAACAAGCGCCCTAGCGGTCAAAGGGGAGGACATCAAAACAGAATGATGAATCAGGGATTGCTGGAACCCGCGGCCTCAACTGGCACGCGCCGAGCACCGTCAAAACGGCGTGCCCAGTAGCTGACCGAGAGACTCTCGACCCGTACCTTTGCGCCGGGTTTGGGGGCATGGATGAAGTTACCCTCACCCACATAAATGCCAACGTGGCTGAAAGCCCGGCGCATGGTGTTAAAGAAAACCAGGTCACCGGGTTGCAGGTCGGCGCGGTCAATCTTTTCGGCAGCTGCTGCCTGCTGGTTGGCGCTGCGGGGGAGAATAAGTCCGGCGGTTTGTTCAAAAATGCTGCGAACAAAGCCACTACAGTCGAACCCGGTGTCACCGTTGGTGCCACCGCTCTTGTACGGCACGCCTAAAAAGCCCATGGCATTGATAACCAATTCTGAGGCTTTTGCCTCTACTTTTTCACTCACATCGCCAATACGGGCAAGAAATCCACGCTCAGGAGTGATGTCGCTCAGGTCGTCTGTTGTGGGTAATGGATTGGCATATGCACCATTAATCAGCAAAAGCGCGGCCAGAACGAGGATAATTCGCATCCAAGGAGCTTAACCCGTGGTGTTCACGGCGTCAAGCCAGGCTTAGAAGGGTATACAAAATGGCAAAAGCAGAATCGAAGACCACCGTTCTACCAGACGGTTTGCGTTACAAGTCAAAGGTATCGGGTTCCCCGTTCATGGCGGCGGCGTCATTTGGTGGCGCCACCATGTCGTGCTTCCTGTGCGGCAAGCACCGGGCGCGTTCCCTGATGACCACCCGTAAAGTGCTCGGAAAGTCCCAGGCGGTGTGTGCGCCGTCTTGCAAGGCTCTGGACGAAGCCACCGCAGCCGCTGCGGCAGAAAAGTGACATAACGCTGTAGCGAGTTCGATAGGACATCAGTTTCAATTCCTGAAAGTCACCCATGTTGTTAGATGTAGAAGAGTCTCAGTTGGTACTGGTGGATTTTCAGATCCGTCTGATGCCCGCCATATCGGACGGCCCTGCGGTTCTGGCAAATGCGGTTCGGTTGGCGAAACTGGCAACATTGCTAAGTGTCCCAGCGTTTGTTACCGAACAGAATCCATCGAGGTTGGGTGGCAGTGCGCATGAGCTGCAGCAAGCGCTGGAGCAGGTCGGCGCAAGAGTGTTGTCGAAAATGCAGTTCAGCGCGGTGGAAGAGGGCTTGGGTGAGTGGCTGCGTCCACCGTCCAAGCCCGTTCAAGGTAATGCCCGCAGCCTGCCAAAGCATTTGCAGAAGACATCGACAGGCTCCGAGCGTGGCACCATTGTGCTAGCCGGTTGCGAGGCCCATGTGTGCCTGCTGCAAACCGCTCTGGACCTTATCGAAGATGAATTCGATGTCTGGGTGGTGACGGATGCCTGTGGTTCGCGCACCGAGCGCAACCGCGACGCCGCTTTTGACCGCCTGGCCGGTGCCGGAGCGGAATTGGTGACCACCGAAATGGTGGCCTTTGAATGGATTCGCAGCGCGGAGCACCCGGACTTCAAGGCCGCCCAAGCTCTGATTAAATAGCCCAACCTGACCGACACTCTCATCGCTTCGCGTGTGGTGCGTGCCGCAGATGTGATTTCAGTCAGTGATAATCAAATCCATTGGTGAGCCGCCGTCTAGCGGCGTGGTGTATTTGGTCCAGTTGACTTTGGAGGCTGTATTTCATGAAACTCAGTGCGCTGCTGGAGCGGCGGTTCAACCTTCCCAGCATTCCAAAGGTGGTGGCGTTACTGCTCACCGAGTTGGATCGCACCGAGGTGGACCTGAGCAAGATCAATCAACTCATCGGCACCGACCCGGCCCTGACCACGCTATTGCTACAGTTGGCGAACTCCAGTTTTTTCAAGTTGGCGGGCAAAATCAGCAGCGTTTCGGAAGCTTTGGCCTTGATGGATCTGGCCCACGTGAAGACCATGGCGCAAGCGGCTGCCAGCGCCACCTCGCCCAAGGCTGTGCCGGGGATTAATCTACAGCGTTTCTGGCAATACAGCCTCAACGTGGCCAGGGTGTCACGTGCCCTCGCCGGGTTGGTACGGCAAAATCAGCAGGCCGCGTTTACTTGCGGACTTATCCACGCTATTGGCGAGTTGGCGATGCATCTGGCGATGCCCGAAGAGATGGCTTTGCTGGGCAAAGAAACACCTGCGCTTGACATGCGCCGAGCCAAAGCTGAGCGCCGGGAACTGGGTTATTGTTATGGCTCAGTAAGCGCCGGTTTTGCCCGAATGTGGAATTTTCCGCAACCGATGGTTGAAGCACTGGAGCACCAGTACGCCCCGTTTGAAAACAATGTCTACGAGCCGCTGGCGGGTGTTATTCACCTGGCAGCCTGGCGCGCGCGCGCCAAAGAGGCCAACATGAATGAACGGGCAATGGCTGGTAGCTTTCCCGATTCGGTAGGCGTGGCGCTTGACCTGGACATTGACGCCGTTCTCCAGCAAGACCCGTTTGACTGGGCGGCACACGGCTGATACATGCAGGCACTTCAGATTTACGCCGGCCCGGTTGCACGCCAGGCCATTGCCAAGAATGGCTTGCGCCCGAACGACATTCGGACCATTCCCGCCGCTGCAGGAGGCCCCAAGGGTTTGGTACTCGGTGCGATGGACCGGTTCATTTTTGGCGAGTGGCTGGCCGGCTCTACCCAGCCCGTTGATTTGGTGGGTGCATCCATCGGTGCCTGGCGAATGGCGACTGCTTGCGTGAACCAGCCCGTGGCCGCGTTTGTGCGACTGGAGCGCGACTACATTCACCAGCACTACGAAACCACCCCGGGGCAGAAACGTCCCACAGCGGCCATGGTCAGCGAGTTGTTTGGCCAGAACCTGCAGGCTTTCTATGCCGGGCGGGTGGGCCAGATCCTGTCGCACCCGCGCTACCGGCTGCACGTTGTGACCTCGCGCGGGCGCCACATGCTGCACACCGAGCATGGTTTGCGCACGCCACTGGGCTATTTTGGTGCCTACCTGACCAATGTAGTCCGGCGCAGAGCCATGGGTGCCTGGCTGGAGCGGGTGGTTTTTTCTCAGCCCAACGCAACCAAGCAGGGCTGCGTAAGCTTGCCATTCGGCACCGACGACTACCGCACACGGCAGGTGGAGCTAAGCGACGCCAACTTCAACCTCGCATTGCAGGCCAGTTGCTCGATACCGTTTGTGCTCAAAGCCGTTCACAACATACCCGGCGCACCGCCGGGTGCCTACTGGGACGGTGGCATCACCGACTACCACCTGCACCTGAACTATACGGCGGCCTCGGAAAATGCTATACATTCAGTAGCTGGTCACGCAATGAACACGGGGGCTGGAGACTCATTTGATCAAAAGGGTTTGGTCCTGTACCCGCATTTCCAGAAAGCCGTGGTGCCCGGCTGGCTGGACAAGCGTCTGAAATGGCGCCACCACGCCACCCATTATCTGGACACCATGGTGCTGCTGGCACCCAACCCAGAGTGGGTCAAGACCCTGCCCAACGGCAGGTTGCCTGACCGCACCGACTTCATGCACTACGGCAACGATCTGGCCGGTCGGGTCAAAGCGTGGAACACGGCATGCAGCGCCAGCACGCAACTGGTGGACGAGTTTGCTGCATGGCTGGAACGACCGGACGGCACCCGGGTGCTGCCCCTATGAAAGGCTAACGGCCAAACAAGCCCTTCAGTACGTTGCCTGGACTGGGCAGCGACAAGCCCTTCAACGGTGATTCGTCCGCAGCTTCCTGAGGTGCGTCGTTGCTGTTTTGCTGCTGGCTTGTGCGAGGTTTGGCTGATTTCTCTCTGCTGCCGGTATTCTGCTGCGCCTCTATAGATTCGCCCAGCATGGCCATGGTTTGCGACTTCACACGTAGACGCACCGACCACTCCTGATCCCAAGGGACTTTGGGGTCGGTTGGCCGTGGTGGGTGGACAAAACCGTGTTCTCCACCGTAGGCAATCATGCGAAGCATGGCGCCGGAGTCATTGCGGCCACGGCTTGAACTGCCACTGCGCCCGGCCATGATTCCTTTGGGCACGGCGCACTGCGTCACGTTGGAGCCCAGGAGTACTTTCTCAGTCGTCCATTTGTCAATCGTGCTGTTGGACAGGAAATCAAAAAGCCCAAAGCCTGTATCGGATACCTCGCTGCTGGACCAGAAAATCATGTCATCACCCTGCGCACCCATGGCATGCAGGAAGTAGGCCTTCGCATTGCTGACCGGGATCCAGCTCAGGGACACACTTTCGCTCAAGCCACCTTGGCTCTGCAGTTCGATCGCCGGCATGATGTCGTGCGCAGGTCCCAGGTTGAACCGGAAGGAGTCTGGAACCGAGTCCCCCTGCACGCGGTGTTCACCAATGAGCGACCCGTCGCGCGGAACGCCGCGTTGGTCGCGCTCGTTTGGAAACACGTCATAGCCCGCACGAACCTTTGCGCCTCGGTCTGGTGCAAAGCGGCCGCTGAAGGCGCTACCAAAAGAAGCAGCCGAGTCTGCGGACATTTTGCTCAGGTCGACGATACGGGGTTGACCCGACCGAACCGTCGGGCTGCAACCCCAGTAAAACAGAATTCGGCCTTTGGGTGCTTCGTAGTCCGTAGGACCACCCGGGCCGGCTTTTTCCTCGGAAACCTTGTCCGGAATGACGGGCAACAGCGGCAGTTTGTCGCCCAGTTTCAGGCCCGCCGGGACACTCTGTGCCGCTTCCACTCCGGGCTTCAATCCGTTCCACAGGGCAACGTCCAGTATGCGCGGTGGCATGACGTGAAAGCCGCGGGACGACCCGTAGTATTCACGGCCGGTGTTTTTGGCGCCAGGGCCGCCTAGCCCCATGCCACCCAGACCCGCCATGAGCCCGCCCATACCGGGCATATCCATCTCCGGCATACCTGCCATGCCCCCCGTCGAAACGTCCATCCATAAATTGATTTTGGGTGGACGCACGATCTGCTGCGTGTTTTGGGCCTGAACCGCGCCTGCTGCCAGCATCAGTACGGCGGCGGACACGCGCGCGCGTGTGAAACCAGTGTGTGCCATGAAATCCCCCTTGAGTGAAACCAAACTATAGGCCTTTCACTGGCCATATGGCAAGGTCAATTCCTACATGGAAGCCGCGAGCATGCTGCGGTAATCGTCCGCCGTGGCCAACCGCGGACCCGTCTTGTGGCAATGGTCAGCCAGGGCGCCAGTGATAATGTGGTCAAACTGCGATGGCTGTACGCCCATTTCAGCCAGTCCGACTGGCAAACCAAGGCGCACATTCATGGCTTTGATGGCAGGGCCAATATCGGCAGCCGACGCAAGTCCCATGGCGCGGGCCATGCGCTGCAACCGGTTTTCTTTGACGATCGAGTCGGCCGTGGCGTTGAAGGCAATCACGGCCGGCAGGAACATGGCGTTGAGGGTGCCATGGTGCAGCCTTGGGTCCACACCACCTAGACTATGGCTCAGGCTGTGCACGCAACCCAAACCCTTTTGAAATGCCATCGCGCCCTGCATGGACGAGCTCATCATGTTCAAGCGGGCTTCGCGGTCCATCCCGTCCTGGGTGGCGCGCTCAATACAGCTCCAGCCTCGCTGCAAACCATCCAGAGCAATACCATCGGCAGGGGGGTTGAAGGCGGGCGCCATAAAGGTTTCCATGCAGTGTGCAATCGCGTCCATTCCGGTGGCGGCAGTGAGTTTGGGCGGCAGGCCAAAGGTGAGTTCCGGGTCGCAAATAGCGGTCTTGGGAACCAGGAACCAGGAGTGAAAACCCAGCTTACGGTGGTCATCGACGATGATGATGGCGCCGCGTGCCACCTCACTGCCCGTGCCGCTGGTCGTTGGCACGGCAATGATGGGGGCCACCCGCTCGGTAATGCGGGGCGAACCGCCCTCGATGGTGGCGTAGTGCGTGAGCGGACCTTCGTGCGTGGCTGCAATCGCCACGCCCTTGGCGCAGTCGATAGCGGAGCCGCCGCCCACTGCAATCAGGCCATCGCAATCGTTGTCCGCGTACACCGCGACTGCGGCGCGTACGGCGGTCTCGGTCGGATTGGAAGGAGTCTGGTCGAACACGGCCACCGGCGAGCCGGGTAGGGCGTCCAGAGCCTTCTGTAAAACGCCAGCGGCTTTGACACCTGGGTCAGTGACGATCAGCGGTCGCGTGATGCCCGCCCGCGCACATTCCTGCTTGAGCAGGCTGATGGCACCAAAATCAAACTGGACCTGGGTGATGTAGTAAATCAATGCCATGGTGTGCTACGGTGTAGTGTGAGAAAGCTGCACTTTACCAATAACGATTGTCAACATGAGCCACCACCGTAACGCCCGGGCCTTGCTCACACCCGCCATGCATGGCGTGCTGGACCGCATGGCCCGCGCCGGTCAGGTGCCCCTGCATGCGCTGACACCCGCGCAAGCCCGCGCGACCTACGCGATTGGAGCTGGTGTCCTGGAGTTACCAGGACACGCCATGGCCCGTGTAGAAAACTTCACTGTTACCGCACGGGACGGCTATGCCATACCGGTTCGCCTGGTTGCGCCCGCCCCCGAGCCGCTACCCGTGCTGGTCTACTTCCATGGTGGTGGCTTCACTATTGGCAGTATCGAAACACATGACGTACTGTGCCGCCAACTGGCCCACCACGCCCATTGCGCGGTGCTGTCGGTGGACTACAGACTGGCCCCCGAGAGCAAATTTCCGACTGCGGTAAACGATAGCTGGGAAGTCGTGCAGTGGATTGCCGCGCAGGGCGTGACCCGACAAATAGACACCCGGCACATTGCGGTTGGTGGCGACAGCGCCGGTGGCACGCTGGCAGCCGTGTGTGCCATTTTGGCGCGTGATGCCGGCATCCGTCTGGACTTGCAACTGTTGTTTTACCCCGGCACGGCAACCCACCAGAGTGCCGACTCGCACCGCAAGTTCGCCCATGGTTTCGTATTGGAAGAGCCGCACATCACCTACTTTTTCAACCACTACCTGCGCAGCCCACACGACAGGGATGACTGGCGTTTTGCTCCACTGGACGGGCGTGACGCATCAGGTTACCCGGTAGACCTAGTCGGGGTGGCCCCGGCCTGGTTCGGACTTGCCGAGTGCGATCCGCTGGTGGATGAGGGTGTTCAATACGCCGATCGGCTGCGCATGGCCGGTGTGCCGGTAGACTTGGAAATTTACCGCGGGGTGGTGCACGAATTCATCAAAATGGGCCGTGCCATACCGCAGGCGGCAAAAGCCCATGCCGACGCTGCCCGAGCGCTGAAAACGGCCTTCAACGGGACTGACCTTTAGAAACCCAGCGAGGCCAGCAGATCATCCACGTCGCCCTGAGCCAGCGCCGTGTTGTCGCTCTGTGGGCCCTGCAACTGGTGGGTCTCGCCGGTAAACTCTACGGCTGCGACCACCTTGTCCGGATTGGGTGCGCTGTCGATTAGCAACTGGACCAGTTGCAGTTCGGTGCGGTTGATGATGTCGATCACCTTCTTGATGACCTGGCCGGACAGATCCTGAAAATCCTGGGCCATCATGATGTCGCTCAGGATGGAGCCCTGCTTGTTGGCAAACTCAGCCGTGCGCTCCGCAAACTTACCGCAGACGCCCATCAGTGCCCGGGCACGCTCGACCGTCAAATCACTGGATGCTGCCATGCGGGTGAGCGACTGTCCTAGTTCGTCACCGCGTTTGGACAGGTCATCACATTCGGGCTTGGCTGCGTCAACCAGATTGAGCACGGTGTTTGCGGCCTTTTCGGTCATCATGCCAACGTGGGTCAAACGCTCACGGGCGTTCGGAAATTCCTCAACCACGTGGTGCAACTCGGTACCCCCGCCCAAAACGCTGAATGCCTCGTGCATTTCCCGGGTGATGGACCCCAGGCGGGCATATGCTTCTTCTTTTGTTATCGGTTTAGTCATCTTCGGTACCAATCCCTTGTGGTCATATTGTCAGATTTTGGCCTAATTATGGTTCGCGATTCGCTGGACGACACAATTTAGCCGGAATTCTGTCCCGATATCGACGCGTGCATCAAATGTCGTCAAGGAGAGCATATGGCAACGGCAAAACTTGGAGATTTGCCCCACCGCTGCTCCCAAGGTGGAGTGAACCTTCTTCGATCGCCGACAACTGCCCGGAAATGATGGCATCAAAGCCACCGGAGGGCGCTGCGGCAGCCTGCACCACGGTTGCGACGGGTTGGTCGTTGTCAACTGCACTGAAAATTTCAAGTCCAGGCGTCATCTCGACGTCCGCATGCGCCACAAAAGCACGCCGCTTCAGCGTTCCCCGGAACTGGCTGCGTGCAACCACTTCCTGACCTGGGTAGCAGCCTTTCTTGAAATTGACTCCGCCCACGGATTCGTAGTTGAGCATTTGCGGCACAAAAGCCTCAACTACCGGTGCCGTCAGCGTAGCCACGCCACTGCGAACATCACCCCATAGCCATGTTGCCAGAGCCAAGTCTGCACCATCGGGTAATGGCTCGCCGAGCGGGGCTATCCAAAGTTGGCGTGGTGTTGCACCAGCGGGGTGCAAATTCACCAAAGTACAAGTATCAAAATCGACCTTGACCCCCGTATGATAAGCACTGTCAGCTATGGATTTTGTAGCATTTCCGGCCAACCCGTAGATCGCATACTCTGGCGTCACATCGCTCAGGCGGGCCTTGGCGCGCATCACGAACATCGACAGGCGCTTGAGTGTGGGGGCCAAAATGTCGCGACTGCAAATCAACCATATCTCGTTATTGCTGCGTTTGAACCCGATGAAACTGGCCAGCATGCGGCCCTTGGGCGAACAAAACGCGGCTAGTCTTGCGGTATGCAGGTCGAGCAACGAAAAATCCTGGGTCAATTGACCATGGATGAACTTTGCGGCGTCCTCACCCTCAATCTTGATGACGCCCAAGTGGGTCAGAAGCGCCACGCCGTCCAGCGTTGCAGGTTGTACGGCACCAGCGGGATATGGGGTTGTCGTCATGTTCATGTGCTGAATTATGATTCCTTCCATGATTTCACTAGGACTGTAAGGCTGTGCGCTTGTTTTTTTCTGTCGCATTGGCCCTGATATTGGGTGCAGCTGGCGCTGGCTACTTGTGGCTGGACCAGCCGTTTGCCTTGCCTGCACCTTCGGTGGACCTGTCCATTGAACCCGGTGCGAGTGGGCGCGACATTGCGTCCGCTGTGCAGGACGCGGGTGTTCCGGTGAATTCTGATCTGCTTTACGCCTGGTTCAGATTCTCCGGCCAGTCCAAAAAAATCAAGGCTGGAAGCTACGAGTTAGACCGCCACAGCACACCGCGCAGCCTGCTGCAAAAACTGGTGCGCGGAGAGGAGGCTTTGCGCAGCGTAACCCTGGTCGAAGGATGGACGTTTCGACAGGTTCGTGAGGCTCTTGGAAAAGCCGAGCAACTCAAACCGGAATCCCGGGCGCTGTCGACCGATGACATCATGAGTCGGCTGGGCAAACCCGGCACGCCGCCAGAAGGTCATTTTTTCCCCGATACCTACACCTACAGCAAGGGCTCGAGCGATCTGGCAGTGCTGCGTCGAGCCATGCATGCCATGGACAAGCGCCTGGCCGCGGCCTGGGCCTTGCGAGACGCTGGGACGCCATTGAAATCACCCGAAGATGCGCTGGTGCTGGCCAGTATTGTTGAGAAGGAAACCGGCTCACCCCAGGACCGAGCCAATATTGCGGCAGTCTTCAGCAATCGGTTGCGCATTGGTATGCGTCTGCAAACCGACCCGAGCGTGATTTACGGCATGGGTGCCATGTTTGATGGCAACTTGCGCAAGCGAGACCTGCAAACTGACACCCCATGGAACACTTACACCCGGGTCGGCCTGCCCCCCACACCGATTGCCATGCCCGGCAAAGCGTCGCTGCTGGCAGCGGTGCAGCCAGCAACGTCCAAAGCGCTGTATTTCGTGGCCCGCGGGGACGGAAGTAGCCAGTTCAGCAATTCGCTGGACGAGCACAATAGGGCGGTCAACAAATACCAGCGTGGGCAGTGAACGCAATGATTAAGGCAATGAACGGACTTTTTGTTACTTTTGAAGGCATAGACGGCGCTGGCAAATCCACGCACATCGACAGTCTGGCGCATGCCTTCCGGGAGCAGGGCCGGGTTGTGACGCTAACCCGTGAACCTGGTGGAACCCCGCTGGCAGAACAGTTGCGGCAGATGGTCCTGAATGACCCCATGGACGCAATGACCGAGGTCTTGCTGGTGTTTGCGGCGCGGCGTGACCACATCCAGCGGGTTATCCAACCCGCCCTGGCGCGTGGCGAGGTGTTGTTATGCGACCGGTTCACCGATGCATCCTTTGCCTATCAGGGTGCGGGACGGGGGTTTGACCGGGACATTCTGGGCGTACTGGAGGGGTGGGTGCAGGGTGGGGTGCTTCAGCCTGACCTCACAATCTGGTTTGATCTTCCTGCGACTGTTGCTGCACAGCGACTCTCGGGCGCCCGTGCGCCTGACAAGTTCGAATCGCAACCGTTGGCTTTTTTCGAGAGGGTCGCCGGCGGATACGCCCAGCGAATGGCATCCGACCCGGCACGCTTCGCGCGTATCAATGCAAACCAGGACGCTGCATCGGTTTGGAGTGAAGTGGACAGGGCGGTTCGTTCAAAAGGGATGGTGTCGTGACGAGCGAAAGTGTGCGGTCTGGGCCGCAGCCCTGGATTGCAGTCCAGGTCCAGCAGTTGCTGGCGCAGCGGGGCCATGCGTGGTTACTGCATGGTCCGTCTGGGCTGGGTCAGTATGCCTTGGCGCTGGAACTGGCGCGGGCCTGGCTGTGCGAGCAGCCTAGTAGGGCAGGGTCCTGCGGTGCTTGCGGCAGTTGTCACGCTATTGAAGTGCATACCCACGCCGATTTGTGCGTATTGATGCCCGAGACCACTCTCATCGGACTGGGTTGGCCGTTGAGTGAAAAAGCCCAGAGCGATATTGACGACAAAAAACGCAAGGCCAGCAAGGAAATTCGAGTCGACACCATGCGCGAAGCGGTGGTGTTTTCTCAGCGCACCAGTGCGCGTGGGCGTGGCAAGGTGGTTTTGGTGTTTCCAGCCGAGCAAATGAACACGATTACCGCCAACGCATTGTTGAAAACGCTCGAAGAGCCACCAGGGGACGTGAAGTTTGTGTTGGCCAGCGAGTCTGCACACCAACTGCTTCCCACCATTCGCAGCCGCTGTCTTGGGCATTCGATGCAGTGGCCGACCACAAAAGCGAGCCAGACCTGGCTTCAATCGCAGGGCCTGGAAGCCGCGCAAGCAAAGCGGTTACTCATGGCCATGGGAGGTCGTCCAGATGATGCCCTGGCCTTCGCTTCCGGACGGGAGTCGAATCCCTGGTCATTGTTGCCCAAGGCGGTATCGCAAGGGGACGCCGGCTATTTCAAGGACTGGACGCTGCCTCAAACGATTGATGCGCTTCACAAGCTTTGCCATGATTTGATGGTGTCCCATACCGGGGCAACTCCCAGGTTTTTTTCTGTCACAGATCTTCCTAGCGGCGCACAGTTTTCTGCGCTGAGCGAGTGGAGTAGGGCACTGTCACGGTCCACACGAACTATGGATCACCCATTTAACGCTGGTTTGATGCTGGAATCTCTTGTCGGACAAGCACAATCGGCTCTAAACTCGAGGCACGAAGCAGGTAAACGATGAGCACCACTCCTACCACCACACCACCCAGACCCAGCGTCATCCAACTGTCGATTAAGGAAAAGGCTGCGCTTTATGCGGCTTACATCCCGATATTCGCGGATGGCGGCGTATTTATTCCCACGGCCAGGGAGTACGGCTTGGGGGACGATGTTTACGTTCTGTTATCTTTGCCTGAAGATATGCAACGCTATCCCGTCGCTGGCAAAGTAGCCTGGGTTACACCTGCCAAAGCCGCAGGTGGACGCACTCAAGGTGTTGGCATTACGTTTCCCAAGGACGAAAAGGCAAAGGCGCTCAAACTCAAAATCGAAGAAATTCTTGGCGCGCACATGGCCTCAGAGCGCCCTACCCAGACCATCTAAATTTTTTTGACGCGTAGCGCTGGGCCGGTCTGCGCCTCTTTTCGGCGCCAATCATGTTCACAGATTCCCATTGCCATTTGACTTTTCCCGAGCTGGTGGCGTCACTTCCGCAGATTCGTCAGGCGATGGTGCAAGCACAAGTTGATCGTGCCCTTTGCATTTGCACAACTCTGGAAGAGTTCCCGGATGTGCATGATCTGGCCGTCACCTATGACAACTTCTGGGCCACCGTTGGGGTGCACCCAGACAATGAGGGCGTTACAGAACCCACTTTGGACGATCTGCTGGAAAGAGGGCGCCTGCCCCGCATAGTCGCTGTGGGTGAGACAGGCCTGGACTACTACCGAATCGGAGCACGTAACCACGCGGATATGCACTGGCAGCGCGAGCGCTTTCGCACTCACATTCGGGCGGCTCGCCAACTGCAAAAGCCACTGGTCATCCACACGCGAAGTGCATCGGCTGACACCTTGGCCATTTTGCGCGAAGAGGGCGAAGACGGTGCGAGCGGTTGTGCTGGTGGAGTGTTTCATTGTTTTACCGAGAGCCAAGAGGTTGCCCGGCAAGCACTCGATATGGGGTTTTACATTTCCTTTTCCGGGATTCTGACGTTCAAAACTGCGCAGGACTTACGTGATGTGGCGTCCTGGGTACCTCTTGACCGATTGCTGATCGAGACGGACAGTCCCTATTTGGCGCCAGTTCCGTTTCGAGGAAAGACCAATAACCCCTCTTATGTTCCGCACGTGGCCAGGCAGTTGGGGGCGTTGCGGTCTTGCAGTGTGCAAGAGATTGGCCAGGTAACCAGTCGAAATTTCTTCACACTTTTTAAGGGTGCTTCGACATGATAAAGTGGATTCGATATGCTTTGTATCTTGTTGTTTTTATTAGTTTTTCTGTTGCCAATTCTGGCTCCTATGACGACTTTTTCGTTGCTGTCTCGAGAGACCAGGATCATGTCATTCGTGTATTGTTGAAGCGCGGTTTTGATCCAAACACCCTGGCGCCTAACGGAGAAACAGGTTTGATTTTGGCCTTGCGCGAGCCTGCATTGAAGTCGATTACGGCGTTGCTGGAAAGCCCATCTATAAATGTTGAGTTTCGTACGGCGAAGGATGAGAGCCCACTCATGTTGGCGGCTTTAAGGGGGCATTTTGACGTTTGCAAAGAACTCATTGCGCGCGATGCTGATGTCAACAAGCCTGGTTGGACGCCGCTACATTACGCCGCAACCGGGGGTCATACCAAGATTGTTCAATTGCTGATTGACAATCATGCCTACATAGATTCGGCTTCGCCCAACGGAAGTACGCCGCTGATGATGGCGGCAATGTACGGCACCGTGGATGCGGTCAAGGTTCTGCTGGATGCGGGCGCTGATCCCCTGATCAAAAACGGGCATGGCCTTACGGCGATTGACTTTGCGAGCCAGGTGCAACGCGACGATGTTGTCGCCACCATTGGTGCAGTTGTGCGGAGGCAAACGAACAGTGTGCCGCGGTAATCGTGCCAGGTCGATGCATTATCATAATTGATACGATGTATAGATTCACAAGCTGTTGATTTCATGGAAGATTTTTCCGATCAAGGTAAAAAAGGGGAGTGCGGGAGGCTTTGAACAGCCTGTTTTTCAGGGCGCGAAGTGGCATCAAAGGCGCACTGCATCCCGGCTCGCGAAGTGGCGGCACTGGTAGGCAAGCGCCCGGTAGTGGTCGCGGCGTGGCGGGTTTCCTGATGCTTGGCTTGACCGAGCGGGTATCCCGCCCGGCGTTTCGCTTCGCTTCCATGGGGCTTCGCCCCATACCCCGGGCGCCGTGGTGTGCATCCGTTAGCCCGTAGCCAAGCCATGTAAAGGCGATCAGTCAGGCAGGACATGGGGAGCCTTTCGCAACATCGTTTCCAGCGCTTCGGCTGCACCCCTGATTGCCTCAATTTGCTGGCGGTACATGTAGACCCATGGCGGGGCGTCATTTTCCCCGGCAATGTCCAAGGATTGGCCGATGCAGTCAGCCACCACCAAACGCTCGTTAAGGACGTCCACCAGCTCCAAAACGGCCCTCATTTGGTGCCCCTTGACGCGCTCGCCAGCTTGGCGGCATTCGCCGCCGCAGGCCTTGCGCTGGCTTTACTTGAATCCGGCCAGTTGGTTGAACTCCCGTTTTCTTTGCTCGTAGAGAGCCTGCTTTTCGGCTCGGGTGAGCTTGGCGGGTTGCCCCCCGGTTGGTTCCATGGGTTTTGTTTTGGATGGGGCTCGGTCGTCTTTACACAAGTCGCCAGGTGGGGGCGTTGATAGCGGAGCTGGACCCCGCAAATAGGCGTCCAGGGCAACGCATACGAGGGAGTTAAGGGAGATGCCAAGGTAGTTGGCTTTGGCGCGTGCAGCGGCGTCGATTGCGTCGGGAAGTCGTAAAGAGTAGGCCATGACTCCATTGTGACGTCATTTTGACTGCTATTTGATATCGTCTGGCGATTTGTTTTAGATGGGACAAGCCCCGCAGCTTCAGCCGCGCCTTCGGCGCTAGCTTGCAGCTGCGACTCCAGCCCATGCACCAACATACGCAGCCGACCGACTTCGGTGTAGGCCGTGTGGAATGACCGGGCGTTGCGTACCATGAGCGACCACCACGAACTAT
>CANNRR010000026.1 GCA_947508055.1 Burkholderiales bacterium | reverse complement strand
CTGTTTGCGTTTTACAACCTCGGCATCACTCCCGTTATTCCGTGTCAGGGCTCAGTTGGCGCATCGGGTGACCTGGCCCCGCTGGCTCACCTGTGCCTGCCGCTGATCGGCGAAGGCGAAGTGTTTTATGGCAGCACCCGCATGCCCGCTGCCAAGGCCCTGCAAATGGCCAAGCTGGAACCCATAAAGCTTTCGGCAAAAGAAGGCCTGGCCCTGATCAACGGCACGCAGGTTTCAACCGCATTGGCGATTGACGCCTTGTTTGCAACCGAGCGCCTGTTTGAGGCCGCAGTTATCTCCGGCGCCGTCACGCTGGATGCGGTGCGCGGCAGCGATGGCCCGTTTGATGCACGTATCCACGCCGTGCGCGGCCAGCCTGGCCAGATCGCCTGCGCCTCGGCCTACCGCGCGCTCACCAACGGCAGCGCCATCCGCAAGTCGCACCTGGAAGGTGACGACCGCGTGCAAGACCCCTATTGCCTGCGCTGCCAGCCCCAGGTCATGGGCGCCTGCCTGGACCAGATGCGCTATGCCGCGGACGTTCTGCTGCGGGAAGCCAATGCGGTCACCGACAACCCCTTGGTATTCGCGGAAACAGGTACTTTACTGTCCGGCGGCAACTTCCACGCAGAACCGGTGGCGCTGGCTGCGGACGCGCTGGCGATTGTGATTGCCGAGATCGGCGCCATCACCGAACGGCGCATTGCCATGCTGGTGGACACCGTGGTGTCACGTCTGCCCGCCTTTTTGACGCCCGAGCCAGGGTTGAATTCGGGCTTCATGATCGTTCACGTCACCGCCGCGGCGCTGGCCTCTGAAAACAAGTCTCTGGCGCATCCGGCCAGTGTGGACAGTCTGCCCACCTCAGCCAATCAGGAAGACCATGTGAGCATGGCCACCTTCGCCGCTCGGCGCCTGCAAAGCATGCTGCGCAACACCGAATACATCGTGGCAATTGAACTGCTGGCTGCCGCCCAGGGCATTGAATTCTTGCGCCCGCTCAAAAGCTCGGCGGTGCTGGAAGGCATCCTGGCGCTGGTGCGCTCGGCATCACCGGCCATGATGGTGGACCGCAGTCTGGCACCCGACATGGAACTGGTGCGCAGCCTGATCACCCAGGGTCGCATCGGGCTAGCCGGTGAAGCGCAGATCAGCGAGCTGAGTGCGTTGAGACTGAGTTAACTCGAAGCCGCCGGCTTGTTCACCCTCTTGGACCGTGGCTTGCTGACTGCCTTGGCAGTTGGCTTAGCCACCGCCGGTTTTTTGCTGGCCGCTGGCTTGGGCAGAAATGCAGCCTCCAGCTCGGTCAAAGCATCAGCCGTGTACACCGCCAGACGCTGCATGCTGGGCATGGATGAGTGGCAGCCGGTGAAGCCGAAGTTCATGTAGCCGGCGTAACTCTGGCAGGTGATGTTGATCGCCTGCCCGTGCGTCACGATGGAAGCCGGGTAGGTGGCCACCATTTCCGCACCCCGCAGATAGAGCGGCTTGTCGGGGCCGGGCACGTTGGAGATGGTGATGTTGAACATGGGTCGGATGCGTCCGCCAATGCCGGTGAGCAGCGTGAGGATGGTGGGCGCCATCAGCAGCACGGTGTACTGCATCATGGCCTGGCGCGGCAAGCTCTGCACGTGCTCTTTGGCCTGCTTGACGGACTGGCGGATGGCAGAAAGCCGCTCGCGCACATCGGCCAGATTGGTGCCCAACGTGGACACGATGAAGGTGATGGCGTTGCCATTACCCGTGTCGTCCTTGGGTCGCACGGAAACCGGAATGCCAGCCGTGAGGGGTTTGTCAGGCAGGTTGTTCGACTCTTCCAGAAAGCGCCGCAGGGCGCCCCCGCAAACGGCCAGCACGATGTCGTTGAGTGTGCAATCGGCAGCCGCTGCCAGCTGGCGCATACGCTCCAGAGAAAACTGCTGCGTGGCAAATCGGCGCTTCTCGCGCACCCGCCCATTGAGCACCGAGCGCGGCGCCGCAAACGGCAGGGCCATGCCGTCCCCCGGATTTATCGCTTGCTTGACCAGCTTGCCAAAGGCAGCCACCAATTGAGGCACCGTGGTGGCCTGCATGCGCAGTTCTTGCATCGCTCCGGCAATGGCGTGCGTCACCGTGGGCAACAGCGTCTCACGACTCTTGCGGGTTTTTGCGGTCTGCGACTCCTTGCCGCTAGCCCAGAAGGGCGGAATGTTCAAGCTCTCGGCCCGGTCAAAGGACATACCCTGCTGCAACAGTTTGACTCCGCTGATGCCATCTATCAGCGAGTGGTGCATCTTGATGAAGATCGCAAACCGGTTGCCCTCCAGCCCCTCGATCAGGGTGCACTCCCATGGTGGGCGTGACAGGTCCAGCGGCGTGCTTTGCAGACGCCCCACCAGTTCGCCCAGTTCCCGTTCGCCGCCCGGCCAGGGCAGCGCGGCGTGGCGCACGTGATACTCGAGGTCAATATTGGTGTCTTCCACCCAGACGCGCATCGGGTTCATGCTGAACGACTGCTTCAGGCGCTGGTTCCACGGTGCCTTGAACTGGCGGTGGTTGCGGTATGCCGCCATGGTCTGGCGCATGAAGTCTTTAGGTGCATCATCGGGCAATTTGAATTGCAACAAACCGCCAACGTGGTTGGGGGTAGCCCGGGTCTCGGTAACGATCCAGGCGGCGTCTAACGGGTTGAGTCGAATGGGGTTCATGCTGGCGGTTGGGTCGGTAGGAGTTGAATGTCTAAGAGCTTACACCCGACTGCCCCGTCTTTGACGACCTGGGCGTGACCGCCTCACAGGCCTTAACCTACAGCTTGGTCGCCGTAATCACCTGGAAGTTGCCAAAGAAATAGGTCTGCCGCTCGCAACTCCAGCCGCCCAGTTCGTTCAGGCATTTGACGGGATCATGCGTATCCCACAAGGCCAGACCGAAGGGCTCAAACACCTTGAAGTAGGTCCAGCTGAGCAGCCGCAGAATAGCTACATCGGGCCGGTGAAACTCGGCCAGATAGAGCTTGCCCCCGGTTGCGAGCATGCGACCGGCCTCGCGCAGGGCCTTGTCCTTCAAGTCATGCGGCAACTCATGCAACAAAAAGAAAATGACGTTGGCATCAGCGCAACCCTCTTGCTGAGTCATGGCGGTGGCGTTGTCTTCCACAAAAGCGACCTTGGCCGCGTACTGGCCCAGTTTGCCTTCGGCGTGATCCAGTTCATTGCGGATGATGTCGGCAATCAGCACCTGCTCGGCACCCGACTGCACGGCCGCATCCACTACACGGGGAATGACGTTACCAAAGGCACAGGAGGTGATCAGCACCTTCTTGTTCTTCAGGCTGGTGGCGCCCAGACCGGCCACAATTTTGGACACCAGAGTGCTGTACTGGAACAGCAAAATGGCCGATATGATGGGCTGAAAATCCACCAACTTAATGAGCCACATGTCGGAGTACAGCGGGTACACATGGGACTTGGCGCTGTTTTGCGTCGACGAAAACCCGCGTACCAGTAACGCGCCACGGGTCAATACAAAGAAGAACAAGCCCGTCAAACTTAATAAAACAAACAGGCCCGCCACTACATTCACCATCCAACTGCTCATAAATACCTTCTGTTATTTTTGAAGTTGCAAAGGGTTCACGAGAACCAATTTAAGTATGGACCTTTCAGGGGTTCGTGGGTAGCCGACACTGCCAATGACGATCACGACCATTGATGCAGGTCAAAAACCATGTGCATGACTGCTCAGGCAAACACCCCATGCAGGTACCAGATCGACTGGGTAGCCACATTCTGCCCACCCAACCGTTCGCGATACACCCACAGCAGACCCGCCGTCGGACTGCGGGCCACATAGTAGTCACGCAGGGCGGCATCACCCTCCAGCCAGCCAGCCTCCAGACGCTGCGGCCCGGCCAGCAAGGTCAAAGGGCCCTGATGCTGGGGCAGCCCTTGGTGGACGTTCAGACGCAAGGGCGCGGTCAGTAGCCAAGTCGGGTAGAGCGCGTCCTGCGGCATTTCTTGTAAGCCATATATGCCGCCAGCCCGCGACAGATATGCGTGTACAGCTCCTGATTTAATAGCTATATCAAATCTTTTGCCGTTCATCCTGTGGGGTGCACCGGCTACCGCAGACCAGCGCTGCATGCGTTCGGGCCGGTGATCGGCAAGCATTGTGACTCCACGGACCTGCTCCGGCCCCAAGCGGGCACTCAAACGCTCCAGCAGTTGGTGCAGGCTGTCCCCGGTGCGCACATCGTCGGGCAACAGGCTGACACTCTCACCTGCCAGCGGCTGTGTCTGCAGGGAGCGCAAGCGCAGGTGAAACACCGGTGCAGGCAAGGTCACACGCGCCAGTTGCTCGGACAGCAGGCGCGCCAGATGCACCATGTCTTGCGTAGGCTGCGCGGTGCGCAACTCCAACCGGCCCTGGGCACCGCCGCTGTGGTGGGCATCCACATGCAAGGCGTTGGAGCGCCGCGAGTCCAGTTCCCACAGCAGTTCCAGCGCCAGCACACCGCGCTGTCGGGCACGCAGCCACACCTGCAACTGCGCCAGCAAACGGCGCGCACCAAACAACAGTGCCGAGGCCGTCTCGACGTTGGCGGCCAACTCAAGCGGTGCATCAAACACCTCGGGCAAGATCAGCCAGGGGTAGACCTCGGCACGTTGGCCATAGGCGCAGTCCAGCGCATCGACCAGGCCAACCCCAAAGCGGCGCATCAACCCGCCGCGTGGCAAGGCGCGCAACTGCCCCCAGTTGGTAATGCCCAACCGCACCAGCGTGGGCAGGTGCGCGCGCGCGGCCGCCAGGGTGTGAAGGGGCAAGGCATCCGGGGGAATGGGGGCGGTTACGGGTGTGACATCGGCAGAATGCACAGGCTGGCGCACACACTGCAACCGACCAAATGCTACCAAAGATGTAGCGCCTTGCGCATATCTCACGCGGGATAGAGGCCCATTTTGCTCAAAAAATCGGACCCGCATAGCCGTTGCACCACCAAACAACCGCTCGCTGGCAGACACCTCCAGCACCAACGCCGATTCCAGGCGCGCCACCATCGGCGTGAACTGTAGCGCCCACCACGCCCAAGCTGTGGTCGCATCGGCCAGCGATGCGTCAGACGCGGGCTGAAGGGCGATCCAGTGCATATTCCTGCGCTGCAAGCAACCTTGATAGCCGAACCGGGCGTGCCGTCAGGTGCAGCGACTCGCTCATAGGCGGCCCACGGCGCTTAAGTGCCCGCACCTCCAGCGCATCGCCGTGCTGTTCGGACGGTGCCACCCACAGACGCAGCACGGCTGGCGACGATTCGGTTTGCGCCTGCTCGGGGCGCACCACAAACAGCAGCTTGGAAAACTCGGTAGCGGCCATTTGCAGGCGGCGCAGTTGCTCGGGGCGCACCTGCACCAACCAGGCCAGCACGGCGTCCACATCGGCGCAACGCAAGGCCTGCTCGGTGGCCCACAGGCGGTGCGCACCCAGCGGTGCCGCCACCCACAGCAAACGCTTGGGTGCCAAACCCTGCGCACCCAAGGCGGGGCTGAAGGGCGGGTGCGGTGCACCGACCAGCACCACCGTACCGGTGCCCGAGCGGGCCAGGGCAGGCAGCAGCAAGCGCCACTCGCTATGCACGCCAGCGGGCTGCAATATCTCGTTCAAAGCCCCCAGCGACCAGCCACCGCCTGGCAGTTGGGCATCGAGCAGTGCATCGCCCGTAGCCAGCACCCGGGCCGGCGCACCGGCGAGTGCATCGGCCTGCCAGACGTCCGGGTGCACACCCTTGCGGGAGAGAAGATGAGCAGGGGCAGGCATGGAATCACTCGAAAAACTGTATTTTCATACAGTATACGACCAGTCTATGAAATGCCACCAACACCCGGATGCAAGGATTCAACCGGGGTACCACCTCAGGAGGGAAAGTAGGGCAAAAAGAGTTTCCGCAATTTCTTGACCGCATCGAGTTCAGAGGCGCTCAAGACCGCGTCAGAGTCCCAGTCGCAATAAACCAGACCCGAGACCCTGCTGTGCGCGATGGGAAGGATGACAAACTTGTTGACGCGTGGCAATAATTCCTTATAACCATCAGGAAGCGCACTGACCTTCAGGCGAGATACATCCGCGATGGAAACGTCCACATTGTTCTTGATGGCAGCATGAAAAGCCGTGGGCTGGTAATCCTTGCTGATGCGCAACTTGCTACGCAACTCTTCAATACCCTTGCCAAAACCGTACCGCACCGCAAAGTCGCCCGACTTGGTCAACATGAAGAGCAAACAATGCGCCGTCTGCAGGGCACTGGCGAAGGTCGGGAACATGGCAGCCGCCAGGGCCTCGACGGTTTGTTTTTCATCGACTGCCAGCGCAGAAAACAAATCGTCGAGTACCGCCTCGTTCGACACATCAGGGGAGACTTTTGAGCGAGGGTCGATCTGTTCAGACTTGGAGCGAACCAGCCTGCCGACACCGGATTTGTCGATGCCCTTGACATCCAGATCGTCAACCAACTGATCCACTGCTGCAAGTTCGCCTGCGTGGATCAAAGCGGATACGGATTTGGAAAACCTGGCGATAGCAACCAAATCGGGGTCTCCCGTGCCGTCGATGACGGAAACAATGTTTTGTGGCAACTTCCAGCGCTGTGCCACTTCGGCACCCAACTGCTCCAGCGTCAGGCCCAACACCTCGGAGGCCGCCTGCGCTTCATCAAGCCCGTTGGCTACTTTGTGTGCAATGGCCGTCGCCTCGGTTGGCAAGTATTTCTGCGCCAGCAGTGTGCCCAGGTTGTACATCAGGGCCGCAATAGACACGTCTTCGGAACGTCCCACACACACAGTGCGGGCCAACTCGGAGGACAACAAGGCTTGTGAGAGTGACTCGTTACCCTGCATTTCGGCGGCAGTAACCACATCGGTACTCAAGACGATATGCAGCAATGCGTCTGCGCCCACCACATCCAGCGCCGAGGACACACTGCCAGACCCTACAGAAAATGGTGCATACATGGCTGAATTGGCCAGTTTAAGCACCTTTTGGGTCAGTGCAAAATCTTCAACGATGTGCTGAACTACATCGCGCCCGGTGTACTTGTCACTGCCCAGTGAACTGATCACGGAAGCCACGGTGTTTTCCAGGGCCGCGAACCCCTTGGAGCCTTGCATGGCGGAAAAAAGACGCTCAACCGTTACGGTCCGATCACTCATGCCACGACTCCCATCTGCTGATCGAGCAAGCCGTTGATGGCATCAGCCGACATGGGCTTGCCCAGCAGGTAGCCCTGAATCAAATTACAACCTGATTGCTTGAGAAATTCAAACTGCGCCTCGTTCTCCACTCCTTCAGCAACCACCTTCAAATCAATGCTGTGCGCAAGATTGATCATGGCCGTGACTAACTTTTTGTCAATGGAAGTGGGTGAGCCCTGTTTTTCAATCGCACGTACAAAGGCCTTGTCGATCTTGATGCTGGAAACCGGCAGCCGTGTCAGATAGGCCAGACTGGAAAAGCCTGTACCAAAATCGTCAATCGAGAAACGAATGCCCCTTTCTCGCAGCAAAGCCAACGCCTTTTCGGTTTTCTCCTGACTGTGCATCAAGGTGGATTCGGTTATTTCCAGTATCACGGTGGTCGGATCAACACCGGCTTCGGTGATGGCGTCAAGCACATGGGTATCAAATTCGTCGCCGCCAAACTGCACCGGAGACACGTTCACCGACATGACGAAATTGGGCATTTTCTGGTGAAACTTTTTCAACTGGTGGCATGCATAACGCAACGCCCAGGTGCCCAGAAAGGGCATCAAGCCCGATTCTTCCACGATGGGAATAAATTTGTCCGGCGCCACCCGTCCAAAGTCGCGACTACTCCATCGCATCAGGGCTTCAGCACCGATCAACTTGCGCTGTACATCGTATTGCGGCTGAAACTCGAGGTAGAACTCGCCCTCCTGAATCCCGTTGTGGATAGCGGCCTTCAGAGAAAAATCGACACTGACATCATCGGTCGCAAAAATGCTGACCCGGTTCTTGCCGGAATTTTTGGAGTGGTACATGGCCGTATCGGCATTCTTGAGCAGCGTTGAGTAGTCCGTACCATGATCGGGGAACTGCGCGATGCCAATGCTCACGCCCAGGTAGGCGTTATGCGGTGCGGTGTCGTAGGGTCTGGCTATGGCCAGCAACGCGTTCTTGACCGCAGCTTGCGCCGTTACCGCGTCTTGGCCTGCCAATAGAAGCACGAATTCATCTCCCCCAAGGCGCCCCAGCAAATCGTTGGGCGCCACGATACGCGTCAACCGCTTGGACGTTTCGATCAAGACTGCATCCCCCATGGCATGCCCATAGGTGTCGTTGACCTTTTTGAACCCGTCCAGATCAAGCAGTGCAATGGAGAATGTGGGGTTGCCCGCAAACAACTGTGCTTCCACCATTTTTTTGAAAAAGGCACGATTGGCAAGCCCGGTCAGGTCATCGTGTTCCGCAGCATGGCGATAGACCGCATCGTCGACCCTCCAGCGGGAAATATCAATCACGCACAGCACATATTGGTTCAGTGCACCCAATCGGTAAGCGCGCACATTGACCCAACACTCGTCACCGCTCTTGATGACACGAACATCGCAAGAAAAATCGTCCGGCTGGTCCTTGCATGCACCTTTGAACGACCCCACATCCACCGGATGCAACAGGGTCAGAAAGTTCGTGGGAAGCTCTTGCGCCGACTGACTACCCAACCAGCGCTGACCCGGCTCTGAAATGAATTTGATGTCATAGTTTCCATCGACCCGAAAAACGGCATCGAGAACGCGATCCAGTGTGGGTGAACTCATGCGGCTACCTCTTCTCGCATCATCGGCCCCAATACCTCGACCAACTCCACCATGTCGGCCTTCAATGCCGCCGATATATCGCGCTCCAGCACCGGCATGACCTGCTCAAAAGGGGCGAGCAGCCGGTTCAGGCCATAGGCGCGGTTGCGACCGTTGACCTTGCCCAGATACAACGCCATGTCCGCGATTTGCATAGCTTTTTCCCAATTGCAATCAACCTCGGACAGGCCGGAAAATGGCAGCGACAGAAAGCCACCCGTGACAGTAATGGTCATTTCCTTGTCGGCCACCGCAATCGGCGTTTCGCCGATAACTTTGAGCACTCGCTGCGCCAGATTTTTGAGATGTTCCGCGTTGGCCTTGGCGGAGTAAATCAAGAATTCTTCGCCACCCCAGCGCATGACCATGTCAGTGTCGCGCACCGTGCTGCGCAGGCGCTTGGCTATCTCCACCAGCACTACGTCGCCGCCCGCATGGCCCAATGTGTCGTTGATGTTTTTGAAGTGGTCAACATCCAGAATCATCAGGCCGTCGGGGCTGTCGTCTTCACGACGCCCGTTATTGGAGTCGGTCACACGCCTGGCCATCAAGTCCAGAAATGACCTCCGGTTGAACAATCCGGTCAGTGGGTCACGCGCCGAGTGGAATTCAAGTTGCTGATTGGCCTCGCGCAGTTTCAGGTTGGTTTTGCGCACGCGCCGATACAGCAGAAAAACAAACACGCCGCCCATAACGGTGACCACAGCACCCAGCAGTGTGACAATGTTCTGCAGACGCTGGTTGCTGATTTCAGCGTCTTTCAGACTGTTTTCCCGTGCCAGCAATTCAATCTGCTTTTGCCGCTGCACGGCGTCAAACTGGGCCTGGAGTGTGGCGACTGACTTTTCACGATCGGTGCGAAACAACTGCGCCGTCAGTGCCTGCTGTTCGCGGATGGTGGAGACGGCCTCCCGGTACATCCCCGCCTGTTCATACATACGGCCCAACTCGCCCAGAATGGACTCCTGGTCAGTTTTGGCGCCTGACTCCTGGCTGAACTGAATGGCCGCACGCACTTCGGCTACCCCTTCGCGGGTTTTGCCCTGCCCCATCAAAGCAAAACCGACATTGCTTTGGGCCGTAGACAATCCACCCAATTCCCCGGCCTCCTTGTATTTTTCCATCGCCTGGTGTGCAAACACTTCGGCCTTGGGGTAGTTTTTACTGATGAGATAGCTGTCACTGATATTGTTCAGTGCGGTAGCCTGTAGCCCGACCAAGCCCGACTCACGCCCGATCTTGAGCGCCTTATCGTAGGCCTCAACCGAGGCCTTGGGTCGCCCCAGGCTGCCCAATGCTGCCCCTTGATTCAGGTACAGCGTGCCCTTGAGTTTGGCAGATCCAACTTCATCGGCCACGACCAATCCTTGGTCGATAACCTGCAGTGCCTTGTCCCAATTGGTCATGACCATGTAGACGTTGCACAACAGGTTGATCGAGCGCAGATAGGAGGTCCTGGCTTGCCTCGGCAGTTCCCTGGCGTATTGCAGGCTTTTCAGCGTACTCTGTAGAGCGGCTTCGAATCGGCCCACGGTCAATTGTTCTTTGCCCAATACCGCATAGAAGCGCCACAGGGCCTGCACATCGGCTGTTTGAAGTGCCATTGCTTCGGTTGCAATGAGTTGGGCAAGGGCGACATCCGTCTGGCCCGACAAGGCCATAATGGATGCTGACTTTGTGGTGGCTAACACCACACCGACATGGTCATTGTTGTCCTGCGCCAACTTCAACAGATCTGCAACCGAGACCTTGGCCGCATCCATTTTGGCGGCATCCGTCTGGATATCCATCAACGCACTCAAGTACTGGCGGCGCACCGTGTATGGCGTGGCAGCTCCCAGGGTCGGCCCCATTGCCAATAACTGGTTGAGGGCCTGCGTGTTATCTTTCTCTGACAGACTTTGCAGCGCGTCGATGCGCTCCATCGAATCAGGCTGTGCCGTGACAACACCCTGCCACGCCATGAGCAGTGCAAAAATAGCCGCGACAAGTGCAATGGGTGACAGCCTAGCCATGCGCAATGTTATGTCCAATTTCAGGCCACCGGTGGCGAATGTAGGCCCAAGACAACAACCCAATGCACAGCATGAGCAAGGATGCCGTTGCCAACCCCACCGTGGAGTGCATCACCAAGGGCGACACCACCCCGGCAACAATGCCGTTGGCACTGGAGCCAACAAACATCTGCAGGCTTGATGCCATGCCCCGGCGCTCAGGGTGCAAGTCCAGCACCAGCAACGTCACGACCGGAACCATGACGGCCCAGCCAAATGCAAAAATACCCAGAGGCAGCAAAGCCCAACTGACGTGTGCCTTGAACACCAGATTGGCGCTCAGGTTTAGGACGGCAATTACCAGCATGATCAGTAATCCAATGCGGATCTGGCGTTTGGGAGCGATTTTTCCGGCCAGACGCCCGCTGACCATCGCGCCCCCCATGATGCCAGCAATGGTGATCAGAAAACACCAAAAGAACTGCTGCGGTGCCAGTTGCAAATGCTCGCCCAAAAAAACGGGCGCACTCAAAATGTACAGAAACATACCGTTAAACGGTATTCCACTGGCCAGAGCCAAAAGAAAGAAGCGCGGATCGGAGCCCAGTTGCCAGTAACCCGCCATCAGGTGGCGCGGGTAAAAAGCCTGGCGCTGTGTTGCATGCAAGGTTTCTGGCAACAGTCGGAAAATGGCGATCCAAAGCACCACACCCACGCACGACAAGAACCAGAAAATGCCGTGCCAGCTGACATGCACCAGCATCCACCCGCCCACCATGGGTGCAATGGCTGGCGCCACACCAAAAAAAATGGTGACCTGGCTCATGACTTTTTGTGCTTGCGAGGGTGCATACATGTCCCGAATCACAGCCCTGGACACGACAATGCCCGCCCCGGTGGACAAGCCCTGCATGGCCCGAAACAAGATCAACTGCCCGATGCTTTGCGACATGGCGCAGCCAACCGATGACACCGTAAATGCAACCAGCCCCCACAGCACAACGGGTCGACGACCAAAACTGTCAGAAATGGCGCCATGAAACAGACTCATGAAGGCAAAACCAAAAAGGTAGGCCGACAGGGTTTGCTGCATTTGCACGGGCGATGCATCGAGCGACCGGGCAATGTCGGCAAAGGCCGGCAGGTAGGTGTCTATCGAAAAGGGGCCGAGCATCCCCAGCAGAGCCAGCAGTATGGCAAAAGCCCACTGGGGGGCCTGCCAGAGTTTGTGCGCATCGGGGTTCATGGGGCTATTGGACCACGTCCATGCGGTAGGATGGAGTGGTCCAACCGCACCCCCTTTCCAGAGGTACACGATGAAACTGTTTCAACTGATTTCCTGTGCTGCGCTAAGTTTGAGTTTGTTGGGCTGCGGTCAGTCCAGCGGACCCAACATCAGCACCGTGGCGACGCCCGCGCAGCCCGCGGCTGCGCCTGCCGTGGCTACGGCATCCCACTCCATTGGTCTGGTCATGAAAACGTTGACCAACCCCTTTTTCATCGAAATGGAAAAAGGCGCACGCCGGGCCGAGACGGAATTTGGTATTGCACTTACCGTCAAAACCGCAGCCCAGGAAACGTCGATCGAGCAACAGATTCAATTGGTCAATGACCTGATCGCCGCCAAAGTCGAGGCCATCGTCATCGCTCCGGGAGATTCCGTGAGTCTGATACCGGCATTGAAAAAGGCAGCGGATGCGGGCATCAAAATCATCAACATCGACAACCGTCTTGACCCCGATGCGCTCAAGCAAATCGGCCTGGGTGGCGTGCCGTTCGTGGGTGTTGACAACGAAGCTGGCGCCTACAGGGCTGGCCAATTTTTGGCCGCAAATATCCGCGCACCAACTCAGGCGGCCATTCTGGAAGGCATTCGAAGTGCCGACAATGCACACCAACGCATGGAAGGCGCCCGCCGCGCGCTCTCCGAGAACAAGCAGATCAAGTTGGTAGCATCGGAAACTGCCAACTGGAAAATTGACGAAGCCTATACCACCGTCAAGGTGATGTTCACCAAGCATCCAGACATCAAGTTGCTGTTTGCGGCCAATGACATGATGGCGATGGGGGCCAGCAAGTACCTTCATGAATCAGGCAAATTGAGTGTCAAAGTGGTCGGTTTTGATGCGCTGTCGGAGGCCCTGACCGAAATCAAAGCCGGGCATATTGCGGCCACAGTAGATCAGCAGGCCGCAGAGCAGGGCTACCGGGGTGTGGCGCTGGCCCTTCGTCTTGTCAAAGGTCAGCCCGTTGCGCCGGTCACCATAATCGAAACCCGTCTGATCACTGCGGCCGAGTTGAAGTAAATCTTTAGACTGGTTGCGCCGTGAAGCCGCGCTTTAACATCACCGTCAAGTTGCTGGGCTACCTGTTGGTAGCCGGAATCGTGCCGCTGACAGTGCTGGGTTTTAGCGCGTTGGAGATATCCAAGCGTATTGTGCTGGAGCAGGCGCAGTCGGAAAACATCCGCGTGCTGGGAGGTTTTGCATCTTACCTGTCGTTATACCGCGACCAGATAGAAGACCTTGCAACCAACATTGCCGGAAACGAAGCCGTCGGAGGAGCACTGCGCGGAGCTGACGACCCCGAAGGTAGCGGTTATGACTCACTCAACATTCGCGCCCAGATCGGATACACACTGAACAACTATGTGAGGGTCAGGGGGCTGGTTTCACTCGATCTTTTTTCTTCGGGTGGGGCGCATTTCCATGTAGGTGAAACCCTGAATGCCAGTACCGTGGCACCCGAAATAGCCGCTGAGCTACTGCTGCGAGCCACGCAATCTGCATCGCCCAATGTGTGGCACGGGATCGGCCCCAACATCAACCATAGCTCGCGGTATGCGCAAGTGACGAGCGTCCTTCGGTCGATACGGTATTTTTCTCCAAAGTCCGGAATGCACGACACGGTTGGACTGCTGGTGATCAGCCTGAGTGATGACATCATGAAAGAATATTTGCTGCGTGTCCCGCTGCCTGCCGGACAGCAACTGATGCAAATCGACCCCAACGGGAGGGTGGCCCTGCACTCTAATTTTCATTTAGTGGGACAAGTGTTTACACCAGCACTGATGGAAATGTTGCGTCACGCACAAGGCACGCAAGAATTTACTCTGGATGGACAACAGGTTCTGATGGATGTAAAAACTGCGGGCCAAGACCAGGGCGATGGCTACCTGGTGATGTTGACCCCGCGTCAACTGGTGACTAGCCGGGTTGATCATCTGACGCTGACCACCGCCGTGCTGCTGGCACTGGGCCTGCTGGGCGTGCTGGCACTTACCTGGCGCTTTGCACGCACTGTCGTCCGACCTATACGGGCGGTTTCAAACGGATTCAATCAACTTCAAAGAAATCCTGGGGTGTTGCACGAGCCCTTGCCAGCGCCCCGCAGCAACGATGAAATTGGTCAGCTCGTGGCGGGCTTCAATCGCCACCTGCTAGCGCTGAATGCGCAAAGCCAGTCTGCCAGCGAACTGCTGCTCGCAGAGGTTGCGCGCCACGCGACAGAGAATATGCTGATCACGTCGATGGAGGCACTTGACGAAGCATTTGTCATCTTTGACGACAACGACCGCCTGCTGTTTTGCAACCAAAAATACCGTGATGTTTATAGAACTTCGGCTGAAGTCATTGTGCCTGGCAGCTCATATGAAAGCATTCTGCGGTTCGGTGCCGAGCGGGGCCAGTATCCCGCTGCTGTGGGACGTATAGAGGAGTGGGTTGCCGAGCGGGTTGCCCTACACCGCCATGGCAATGCGATGCTCGAGCAGAAACTCGACGACGGCCGCTGGTTGCGCATCGTGGAGCGCAAGACAGCTTTGGGCCAGATCGTGGGATTTCGCTTTGACATCACCGCGCTCAAAAAAGCCCAGGAGTCGGCTGAGGCGGCCAGCCAAGCCAAGAGCGAGTTTCTGGCCAACATGAGCCACGAAATTCGTACTCCCATGAATGCCATTCTGGGCATGCTCAAGCTGCTGCAAAACACCGGACTCGATGCCCGTCAGCGCAGCTACGCAGCCAATACCGAGGGAGCAGCCCGCTCGCTGCTGGGGCTACTCAACGACATACTGGACTTCTCCAAGGTGGAGGCAGGAAAAATGAGCTTGGACCCAAGGCCATTTCAGCTCGACAAGATGCTGCATGACCTGGACGTCATTCTTTCAGCCAACATGGAAAAGAAGGGTATTCCAGTTCGATTTGACGTGCAACCCGATGTGCCACGGCACCTCATTGGTGACGATATGCGTTTGCGGCAGGTGCTCACCAACCTGGGAGGCAATGCGATCAAGTTCACAAGCCGGGGAGAGGTGGTCTTGTCGGTTTGTGTGACCGAGCGCGAGGTCAATGCTGTCGTGCTGGAATTTGCGATGCGAGACACCGGCATTGGCATTGCGCCTGAGAAGCAGGAGCATATATTCAGCGGTTTCTCGCAAGCCGAATCCAACACCACGCGGCGGTTTGGCGGTACCGGTCTGGGGCTTTCCATTTCAAAGCGGCTCGTGGACCTCATGGGGGGCGAGCTAAGGCTCAAAAGCACACTGGGCGAAGGTAGCACCTTTTCCTTTCAAATTCATTTTGACTTGGCGCCTGCGGTCGCTGGCCGTGTGCAGGAGCATTCACCCCCCCCAAACGATGTGCCAAGCTGCTCCCGACGCCTGATGGGTATGCGTATTCTGGTGGTCGAAGACAACAAGATCAACCAGTTGGTGGCACAAGGGTTACTGAGCCAGGAGGGCGCCGACATCACGCTGGCTGACAACGGGCAATTGGGCGTAGCGGCAGTCGCAAGAGCAGATCCTGCCTTTGATGTTGTTCTGATGGATTTACAGATGCCGGTGATGGACGGCTACACCGCCACCCGCACAATTCGCCAGGAGTTGGGAAGAACGGATTTGCCTATCATCGCCATGACAGCCAACGTCATGGCGTCGGACCGTGCTGCCTGCTTGGAAGCAGGCATGATCGATCATGTCGGCAAACCATTCGAGTTGGATCATCTGGTTGCATTACTGTTAGAACACACTGGGCACGCTGTAACGACGAGTGCTGAACCGCAATCGCACAAGGTCATAACCCCCGTACCACCACCCGTCTCAATCGCCCTCGATGGGCGCGTACCCGGGACGCTGGATGTGGAGGGCGCATTGAGTCGCATGGGTGGAAACACCGCAGTGTTTGCCAGTATTCTGGTTGCATTCATCCGTGAATCGAAATTGGTGCCCGATCAGTTGGCAATCCAATTGTCGAACGACCAGCCAGCGGATGCAGTGCGCACATTACACACACTCAAGGGGCTGGCCGCAACGGTTGGCGCCATTCAGTTGGCAGGCGTTGCGGCAGAACTGGAAATCCGGGTCAAAACCGGCATGGAGTCGGCAAAGCATACTGAAGTGGTTGCGCAATTGCGCAGTGCCGTTGATGCCACCATACAGAACCTGACGCCCCTGCTGCAACGATTTTCTCCGGCACCGGTGTCAGACACTGTCCCAGAAATAACAACAGACCAACTCCATGCCGACATGGCGAGACTATTGGAGTTGCTCAAGACCTCCAACATGCAGGCATTGGACGTGTTTGACCAAATTCGCCTTGGCCAAGGTCAGCGACCAAGCGATGTACTCCAACCATTGGCCGCAGCGATTGGCCGCCTGGACTTTCCCGCCGCCGTTGCCCTGTGCGCGTCGTATTTGACGCAATCAGTTCCCTGACACCACGTCTGTACCCAAAGATCTGACATAGTCAGCCACCAGCGGCCGAACCGGCGCGTGTTTGCACGAAAGGACCGTTCCGATGCTCAGAAAACACAATGCGTGCTCACCTTCCTCCACACCGAAGAGTGAGCGCAAGCCCGCCGACTTGAGTGCCTTGCCGCTCGTCAACGCAGAGCCGTAACCCAAAGCCGTGGCCATTAACAGTATGTTTTGCACGGCACACCCAGCAGAGACAATGCGTTCGTGCAGATCGATTTGTGGGTCCCCACGCCGCGCATCGACAATCACCAGCAAAAGGATGGGCGACCGGTACGCCTTTTCACGAGCTTGGCGGACCTGATCAGGACTAGCTTGAGGATCACGCTCCTGCAGTGCCGAGCCAAAAACATCAGCCAGTCTGTCACGGCCGACTGCGGGTACCAACACGAATCTCCAGGGCAGCAGTTGACCATGGTCAGGTGCTGAAGCAGCGGCCTCCAATATCACATGAAGTTGATCGGCATCTGGCCCGGGTGTGGTCAACCGTTTGGGCAAAATGGTTTGCCGCGACTGCATCAACGTCGATACCATGTTCATCAGATCTGTATCGGGTGCCACGGCGTAAACTTACCTAACCGGGGCGGCCGTCGGCGCGCACACGTCCGTACCAGTTTCCCATCCGCATGCCCCAAAGCGACAGGCTGACGGTCCAGATTAGTGCGGTAGGCAGCAACAGCCAGCTCGCAAAGGCACTTTGAGCGGCAGCAGTAATGCGCAACAAAGCGGTCAACTGCAATAGCAAAAAAAAAGACCAGGCCAAACGGTCTGCAACCAATGCACGTCCGCTGTGGCCACACGATACGCGGGTTACCATGGCCAACATCAGCGAGGACAGACAGCCGATCGTGACCGCGTGCAGCGATCCCAGACTGAACACTGGCGAGCCTTGCAGCAGGCTCATCAACTGTGAAAGCCCGCCCAGCACCAGCGCCACGCCCAGCCACATGAACCCAATATGCAGCATCGCAATCAATCGATTCTTGAGACTTTGCGCCAGGCTCCAAACCCGGGCAAGCCAAAGCAAAACACTGCCAGCGGCCAACTCCCAAGCGCCACGGGCAAGCATCCAGACCGGCGCCATTGGGCCGTGCAGCGGACCGTCAATTTCCACCCAAACAGAAACGCACTCGAAAACAGCGGCAGCCAGCATCAAGCCCAGTGCCCAAAAGGGTCTCCACGCAGATTGGAAGGGCATGGCACTGGACGTAAAAAATGGAATCATGCGATGGGCAACCGTGACAACGACCGCCACAATGAACCCCCACAAACCGGTCATGACACAGGCCAACGCAACGGCCGTTTCGCCCACCACCAGGTTGGCCAGCAAACCGGCCAAGCTGACACAACCAATCAGACATGCAACGCCTATGATGCGCGCATGCAACTGATCCTGCTCACGGCTGCGCCAGATAAGCCGCCAGAACAACCAGGTCACGGTGGTCAATCCACTCCAGGCCAATGCCAGGCCAAACAATGCCGACAACAAGTGAAGGTGTATGCCAGTAAGCCACAAAAGCCACCCGCACGCCTGCATCAGCACTGGCACTATCAACAAACGTGTCGGTAGCGGCTCGACGCCCAGCCACTTCGGCCCGGCGGTAAACAAAAAACCGGAAAAAAACAGGGGAATGAAACCAAACGTCATCACCGCGGCATGGGCCAGTGTCGGCGAAAAAGTGTAGGGCAGGGCAACTGAAACGCTCACCCTGTCGATCTGAACCAGCGCCCACCAGTTGCCTGATGCAACCAAAACAACCATTGCCAAAAAGAACCCCAAACGATGCGGAGCCAGCACCAGGTTGCCAGTTCGCCAACGGCGGTCCAGCGCTGCAAGCGCCTCAGCCGATGGCTTGCCAGGGTTCACCCACAGCTTCCTACGTGTCCGCACTGGGTGCAATAGTCACAACCGTCTTTGCGGATAACGGCATGCGCGCCGCACTCGGCACATTTTTTTCCTGCCATCACTGGCAGTGGAGCCGCAGCCAATGCACTTTCTTGCTGTGGGAGCAAGCCTTCAGGCTCGATTGGACCATCTGTCGAACGGCGGTTGTAATCCAGCGTCAGCGCACTATTGCGTTGCGACTGAATGTTCTGTATGGCATAGGCCACCGCAGCCACTTCAGAGTCGTGCCACATGGGGACTTGCGTACCATCTTCTTTTTGGTGCATGCCAAGACGAACGGGGCCGCGATCCCAAGCGACTTTGCGCATATCGCTGAGCGCGCGCTCCAGGAAGCCCCCTCGCGCAGCCAGCGACAAAAGCCGCATGCTGGAGGTAATCCATTGCTGCGATTCGCCGCTTTGGCCAACAGGCATAAAAAACTCGATAGCACGCTCAACCGTACCAATACCATTGGCTGCGGGTACCGGCAAAAATGAGACCAACAGGTATAAGGTCTTGTGACCTTCCTGGGTCCAGTAATCGATCTTCTCAGCCACTGCGGACAGTGCCCCTTTGGGGCGGCGTTCGATCACTGTACGCATCGGGTCCACGACTGGTGCAGGTACTGGCTTGGCGATCTCGGGCTGAGCAGATTCGACGTGTAATACCGAACCCAAAATGGCGTTAGGACGGTAGGTGGCCAGTCCTTTCAGGCGCGCGTTCCAGGCCTGCTGGTACAGCCCCTTGAAGTCATCATAGGGATAGTCAGCGGGCACGTTCACGGTCTTCGAAATGGCCGTATCCACAAACGGTTGCACCGCTTCCATCATGGCAATGTGGTTGCTCGCCGACATGTCCAGCGCGGAAACGAAGTAGTCCGGTAATTTGTTGACGTCACCGCCGAGTTCGCGGTACAGGCGCCAGGCGTGGTCTTCCACAGAGTACTCTGTGGTGCTGCCGTCAGACTCCCGCTTCTTGCGCTTGTACATCCATGAGAAGGCTGGCTCAATTCCGTTGGATGCGTTGTCGGCAAAAGCCAGGCTCACGGTTCCCGTGGGGGCAATCGACAACAGGTGACTGTTGCGGATCCCGTGGGTGCGTATGGACTGCTTCAGCGCGGCCGGCAGGCGGCTGGCAAACGTGCCTTCTGCGAGGTAACCGTCAGCATCAAACTTGGGGAATACGCCCTTTTCTTGGGCCAGCGCGACCGAAGCGGTGTAGGCCGCGTCGCGCATGCTGGTCGCAATACGGGTTGCCATCTCGCGACCATCGGCTGCGTCGTAGCGCAGGCACAACATTGCCAGAACATTGCCCATCCCGGTAAAGCCCACGCCAATACGGCGCTTGGCACTGGACTCGTCGCGCTGTGCTTGCAAGGGCCAGAAAGTGACATCGAGCACGTTGTCCAGCGCACGCACCTGAATGGCTACCGACTTCTCGAAGGCCTCAAAGTCGAACGCCGCAACGCCATCAAACCCGAACGGGTGTCGGACAAATCGCGGCAAGATAATGGGGCCAAGGTCGCAGCACCCGTACGATGGCAGCGGCTGCTCGCCGCAAGGATTGGTGGCTGCAATGGTTTCACAGTAACGCAGGTTATTGTCTTTGTTAATGTGATCCAGAAACAAAATGCCCGGTTCGGCAAAATCATAAGTGGAGCGCATAACGGTATCCCACAGTGTGCGGGCTGGCAGCGTCTGGTACACCCACTGCCCATCAGCGCGCTGGAAAGCGCCCTTCTCCATCAACGTCGCACCCGGCTTGGCCGGGTGGACCAGTTCCCAAGGCTGGTCGTCAATCAAGGCACGCATGAAGGTGTCGGTCATGCCAACCGACACATTGAAGTTGTTCCAACGCCCAGGCGTGCGCTTGGCGGTAATGAACTCTTGCACATCAGGGTGATCCACCCGCAGCACACCCATTTGCGCGCCACGGCGCGCGCCCGCGCTTTCTACCGTCGAGCAGGACTGATCGAACACATTGATGTAGCTGCACGGGCCTGATGCCATGGATGCAGTGCCTTTGACGGCCGCGCCACGGGGACGGATTCGAGAGAAGTCGTATCCCACACCACCGCCACGGCGCATGGTCTCCGCAGCTTCTCGCAACGCCTCGTAAATGCCGGGATAGCCTTCGGCGTCAACACCTTGAATGCAGTCGCCCACGGGCTGCACAAAGCAATTGATCAAGGTGGCCTGGATGGAGGTACCCGCTGCACTCATGATGCGCCCGGCGCCAATGGCACCTGCATACAGGTTCTCCAAGAAGATGGCCTCGTATTTGGCCCGGTCTGCCTCTTGCTCGACCGACGCGAGCGCCCGCGCCACGCGGGCAAACAGGTCCTCAATTCCGGTTTCACCGGGTTTGAGGTATTTTTCCGCAAGCACATCGTGGCTGATGGGCTGAATGATGATCTGGCTTGCCGCCGGGGTAATGGGGTCGCGTTTCATATGTCTCTCTTCAGGAAAATATGCCGGGGAACTTGTCGATTAGGCAGCCGAATGCTAGCCAAATGGGGTGATGTTCTCTTGTCTTGCAACAATGATGCAGGTTTCACTTGGACGCCATCGTAGCAATAGATTAGGCAAGTTGAGCAAGGCCTCAGAAAGAAAATCGCCCAACGGGTTTACCTCCCGGCACGCCAAACATTTCACATCTTAAAATCAATCCAAGGGGCTTGAAACCATTGGGGAGGTAGCTACATTTTTGGTAGCGAAAGATTTTCATGATACTTTCACAAGTGGCAAAAAATATAACGAAAATTCCTGCCCGGTGTCAGCCTCTGCCTAATTGAGGTCGGGCGCGTGCGATCCCGTCCGACCCCAGCCTGAAAACGCTAACGGCATGCACAAGATCCGATGCCTGATTCTTCAGGCTGCTCGCGGCGGCGGCCATCTCTTCGACCAAAGCGGCATTTTGCTGCGTGACTTCATCCATCTGTTTGACGGCTTCGCCTACCTGGGCCACGCCCAAGGCTTGCTCGTTGCTGGCGGCGCTGATTTCACCCATGATGTCTGTCACGCGCTTGATGCTGGTCACAACCTCGTTCATGGTGGTACCCGCCTGGTCAACCAGCGTGGTGCCGTGTTCGACCCGCTCGACGCTGGCATTGATCAATGTCTTGATTTCCTTGGCAGCATCGGCACTGCGCCCGGCCAGCGAGCGCACTTCGCTGGCCACCACCGCAAACCCGCGCCCCTGCTCACCGGCACGCGCAGCTTCCACCGCAGCGTTCAGCGCCAAGATATTGGTTTGAAACGCTATGCCATCAATCACTTGAATAATGTCCGATATCTTGCGTGACGACTCGTTGATGCCTTTCATGGTATCGACCACCTGGGCGACCACCTCGCCTCCCTTGACCGCCACGCTGGACGCGCTCAAAGCCAGTTGATTGGCGGCACGAGCGCTGTCGGCATTCTGGCGGACGGTGCCGCTCAACTCCTCCATGCTGGCTGCCGTCTGCTCGAGCGCGCTGGCCTGGCTTTCGGTTCGTGCCGACATGTCATTGTTGCCCTGCGCAATCTCGGCACTGGCGGTGGCCACTCCTTCGGATCCACTGCGAACCGTGGTCACCACGCTGGACAAGCTACTTTGCATGATTGCCAGCGCCTGCAATAGGTGGCCCATTTCATCGTCTCCTTTGACAACGATGGACTGACTCAGGTCCCCTGCAGCCACTCCTTTGGCCAGGCTCAGCGCCAGATTAACGGACGAGACCGTCGTTGCAGTGATAACGACCATGACCCACACCGCCAACGCAACCATGGCGGCGATGGTCGAGACGCCAATCAGCAGTTCACGTTGTGCACCGGCGACCGTGCTGTCTAATTGCTTGCGCAGGGCTTCAAAGGCGACATTGATCAAGCCAAACTGCACGTCAATAATTTTGGTTGTCGCGGTGAAATATTCAGCTGCTGGGTGGTTCAGCCCTTCGGCGCGAATGATTTTTTCATCCACCAGTCGCAACCCCTCGTCGGTCGCGCTGACCGCTTTGGTCAACGCATCGCCCACGACAGACCCGAGTGCAGGATTTGCAGCAGTTGCCAGCTCAATCGCCTTGCGAGCGGCCTGCATGCTGACGCGAATACCGCTGCCCAGAGCTTCCAGCCGCACCTTGTCTTCCGGCGTTGCGCTACCCTTCACCAACAGTGTATTGCCACGGGCCCGCATTTGCCCCAGGCCTTCGGTGACGCGCGGCATGTATTGGAGGACCGCCGACTGTAGATAATATCCCGCCGCATTGGGGTCCAGGGCAATTCCCGTGGCGTTGACAATGTCTTCTGACAGAGCCAACTGGTCGGCAATCAGCGTGGTGTGCCGCACGAAACTCTCGGGCCCGGCGATCGACTTGCCGGCGACCGCAGTCGACAGCGCCTTCCAGTCGCTACCGATTTTTGCAATCAAGGCATTCAACTTGGCATTGCCCAATGCGGCCACCGACGACTGCGCCTTGGTGTACGACTGGTTAACTTCGCCCTCTTTGGCTTGGCGCGCCGCCGCCTGTGCTTCGTTACCCGCAAGCGCTCCACCGGAGAGCCCCCGGTGCTGCTGGGACAGTTGGGTGAGTTTCATGACGTCTTGAATGGGGGCCAAACCGCTGACCTCTTGCTTGGCCAGCGCAATGTTCGCCAGGTTGTCCCGCACAAAAATGACGGTTGGCACCGCCAGCATGACTCCGGCAAGCAGAGAGATCAGGAGAAACTTGTGTGCAAACCGGAGATTGCGAATAAACGTACCCATAAACGACTCCTGGTTAATGAAACAGCGCTCTTGCAGAAACAACCCATGGCCATTCGCGCTCGGTGCAGTGTACTGGTGTGACCTGGCCAAATACATTAACTTGCGTCAAAAATTCCGGGCACCACCATGGCCGCGATGGGGTTCTACTTAATTTAATCAGGGACATTGAACTTTCCTATTAGCACTCGCTCATAGAGAGTGCTAATATTGCAGCCGACACACAAGGAGTTCTAGTATGTCCCTCAACATTGGATCCGCATCCCCCGCGTTGGCGCTGGCAAATCCCTGGTCCATGGTTCCCTCGCTGGGCAATCTGGATGCCTATATTTCGGCGGCCAACCGCCTGCCCATGCTCACCCTGGAAGAAGAGCAGAAGTTTGCACGCCAGTTCAAAGTCGAGAACGATCTGGAGGCGGCCGGTAAGTTAGTACTCTCTCACTTGCGGCTGGTGGTATCTGTTTCCCGCCAATACTTGGGTTACGGCCTGCCCCACGGCGACCTCATCCAGGAAGGCAATGTGGGTCTGATGAAGGCCGTCAAACGCTTTGATCCGGACCAGGGGGTGCGGTTGGTGAGTTATGCCCTGCACTGGATCAAGGCCGAAATTCACGAATACATCCTGAAAAACTGGCGTATGGTCAAAGTGGCCACCACCAAGGCACAACGGAAGTTGTTCTTCAACTTGCGTTCAATGAAACAGCGTTTCAAGAGTCAGGACGCTGCTACTGACGCAGGCACCCATCGCGATACGCTCAATCCCGACCAAATCAACGCAATGGCGCGTGAGCTAAAGGTCAAGCCCGAAGAAGTGATCGAGATGGAAACCCGCATGTCCGGTGGCGATGTGCTGCTGGACCCCAGCCCGTCAGACGATGGCGAAGACGCCTTTGGCCCCATTGCCTACCTGACCGACTCCAGCCACGAACCAGTTGCCATGATCGAGGCGCACCAGCGCGATGTGCTCGCGTCTGAAGGCATAGCCGCTGCACTGGATGCACTGGATGCGCGCAGCCGTCGCATCGTGGAAGAGCGCTGGCTCAAGGTGAATGACGACAATTCGGGTGGCATGACACTGCACGAATTGGCCGCCGAGTACGGCGTGAGCGCGGAGCGTATCCGCCAGATCGAAGTAGCGGCAATGAAGAAAATGAAAGTCGCTCTGGCGGAATACGCCTGAGCGCTTTGAGCGCAGTAAGTTGCCCTTTTTTTGGAAGCGCTTTACCCAGGTTCTACAGGGGCTAGCGGCCACTAGCTCTATTACGCAGCCAGACTCAAGCCCCCTGCTTGAGAAGGATGCGTACATCCTCGGTCAGGCTTTTCGCACCCATACCGTAACGTGTAAACAGGCGCAAATGGCCCTTGGTGTCGTAGACGTAGCTACCCGCCGAATGGTCCATGGTGTAGCTGGTGGGGGACTTCCCATCAACCCTCTTGAAGTAAATCTTGTACTCCTTGGCCAGTTCGATCAGTTTCTCTGGCGTCGCGTAAAGCGCCAGAAACGTGGGGTCAAAGTTGGCCATGTAGGCCTTGAGCAGTTCAGGCGTGTCGCGCTGCGGGTCCACCGTAACAAAAAGCCCTTGCAAGCGGTCGCCGTCCTTGCCTAGAGCCCTTTTTACCTCTGCCAACTCGGTCATGGAGGTAGGACACACGTCGGGACACTGGGTGTAGCCAAAGAACATAACAACAACCTTCCCGGCAAAGTCCGAAAGGTGACGCACCTGACCGTTGTGGTCCGTGAGTTCAAACCTTTGGGCATATTCAGCCCCCGTAATGTCAACCGATGCAAACGCCGCCTGTTGCGGGGTGCATGCAGAGAATAAGCCTGTAGCTCCCGCCAATAGAGCGCAAGAAGCTAGCATTTTTATAGCAGAACGTTTGTTTATCATAGTAGTCGTTTGGATGTGGCGCCGGACTGCTATGCAATCTGCGGCCTCTGGCAAGCTATTACAACAGGTAATGGTCCAGCAAGAGTGCCGCAAATAGTGCGCTCAGGTGAATCAACGAAAACCGAAACGTGCGGCGCGCCAGTTCGTCTGAATAGTCGCGCCACAAATACCAAGCGTACAGACAAAACCCGATGCCCAGCACCACAGCCGCGGCTAGATAGAGCCAACTGCTCATGCCGTAGACAAACGGCAAGAGACTACCGGCGAACAGAACAAAAGTGTAGAGCAGGATTTGCTGCCGTGTGAACTCGCTCCCGTGCGTGACCGGCAGCATGGGCAACCCAGACTTGCGGTAGTCCTCCACACGGTACAGTGCAAGTGCCCAAAAATGCGGTGGTGTCCACAAGAAGATGATAAGAAAAAGAATCAGGGCCTCCGGGCCCACGCTGCCCGTCATGGCCGCCCAACCCAACACGGGCGGCATGGCACCAGACGCACCACCGATGACAATGTTTTGTGGTGTCAACGGTTTGAGAATGACGGTATAAACCACGGCGTAGCCCACAAAAGTAGCGAAGGTCAGCCACATGGTCAGCGGGTTGACCCAAAAATACAACAAAGCAGACCCCGCCGCACACAACGCTGCAGAAAACACCAGGGTCTGAGCGTTGCTCAACTCCCCTCGGGCCGTCGGGCGCCAGGCTGTGCGCTTCATCTGGGCATCAATACCTTGCTCAACGATGCAGTTGAAAGCAGCGGCTGCAGCGGCCACCAGCCAGATACCCAGGCAAGCTACTACCGCCAGTCCGATTTGCGGCAGCGCAGGCAGACCGGGCACCGCCAGGACCATGCCAATCAACGCGCAGAAAACGATCAACTGAATAACCCGTGGCTTGGTCAGCGCGTAAAACTGGCGAAACACCAAGGGGATGCTTACCGCCGCTCCGAAAATCATCGCCCACGCTCCGTCGTGTTGGTACGCTGTGGCTTAGTGGGCAATGCGACACTAGTGGAGACCAGCAGCCACACCAGCACAACGACCATGGCACCGGCCCCCCCGGTATGCAGGACGGCCGCCAGGATGGGCCAGTCCAGCACGACATTACTCAGGCCGGTTGCCAACTGCAACAGCAGCAAAGCGGCAAGCGCATGCGACGGTTTGCGCGTGGCGTTCACCCCGCGCAGGTGCCACGCCAGCGCAGCAAGCAGCAGCAAGGTCACCACTGCAAGCAGCCGATGCATGAAGTGCATGGCGGTCAGTGATTGAAAACTGATAAGTGAGCCGTCTTTCCCGTAGCCCAAGGGACGCCACAGCTCGAATCCATGCGCAATGTCCATCTGCGGCCACCAGCTACCCTGGCACATGGGAAATTCGGTACACGCCAGCACCGCGTAGTTGGTGCTGACCCAAGCCCCTGACGCGGCCTGCACCACCAGCACGGCCAAGGCCATGGCTACCCAGAATCGCAGATGTGCCGGAACCATGCATTGAATCTGCTGTGGCTGTTGGCGCACTACCAGGGCCACCTGTACCATCAATAAGGCGAGCAAGGCATAGCCCCCTAACAGATGCAAAGTGACAATCGCCGGAAACAATTTCATGGTGACGGTCAGCGCGCCAAAGGCTCCCTGGATGCACACCCACACCAGAGTCAGCACCGACCAGCGTAGCAGCGCAGTGGAAGACATTGCGCTGACCTTCTTCCGGCGCCAAGCCAGCACTGTCAGCAGCACAATCAAGCCCCCCACGCTGGTGGCCAAGTAGCGATGCACCATTTCTACCCAGGCCTTGCCGTGCGTCACAGGACCGGTTGGCATGACCGCCTGAGCCGCTTCAATTTTTGCATTGGCACCTATGGGGCTGGCGCTGCCGTAACATCCCGGCCAATCGGGGCAGCCAAGCCCTGAGTCAGTTAACCGGGTAAAGGCTCCAAACAACACCAGATCAAAGGTCAAAAATAGCGTCAAAAGGGCTAGCGCATGGTGCCGCGTAAGCGGGGAAGCGTTACGGTTGCGCAGCCATACCCAAAGCAAAGGCAATAGTGCCAGAGCGGCTCCGCCGAGCAACAGTTGCCCGACGGGGGACAAGTCATACAGTGAGGTGGTATCCATCATTGATATATTTCTATCGACCGGGCCCATCCCAGGAGGCGGAGGCGCGCAATAAGCGTTGCAAATCGATGCGCGCCTTTGCCGCTCCTGCGCCGTCAAACAGCGCCGGAAGGCGCATCATGGTATTGCCCATGGGGTCCACGACAAAAAGGTACTTTGTAACGCTTCCGCCAGGGGGCACCTCCAGCCAGCTGTCTAGCGTGGCCTGATCGACACGCAGAACCACCGCATCTGCCAGAGGTTTGTGCATACTGCTATCCACCGCATCGTTGTCGTTAATCAACCAAACCCAGTCCACACGATCCTTGTCCTTGCCCAGGGTCTCGCGCAACTGACGTTGCAGAAACAGGCGCTGCTGGCAATCGACCTCGCAGCGACCCGGGCCCACGCTCAGCAATAGCCACTGGCCCTTAAGAGACGACAGTGCACGCGTGCCACCATCCAGAGCGAAAGCGGTCTGTACGCCAATCGGGCGCACCGGCGAAATCAACTCGCCGAACCCGGCCTTGCCCTGCGGATTCCCGCCAAAGTAGGCCAGATACGCACCTAGTGCGGGTAGTGAGCACACCATCACGATGGCAATCAACTTCCAGCGACCGTAAATTACAGGCTGCCAGGCGGTATCCTGCGGTTTGGGCAACGAGTGCACAGCCAGTTCGAGCGGTTCGTAGCGATGCGATTCAGTCATTGCTTCTCGATGTTCGCACGCTTGTCACAATATAAAAGACCAGCAATGCCAGCGCCATGCCAAACCATTGGTACGCGTAGCTTTGGTGTTTTGCCACACGATCCTCCGGTGGTTGCCAGTTGCGAATCAACCCATCCGGTGCGGTCGTACTGGCTTGCAGTATGACCACGGGCTGTACCGGGTAGTTGTGCTCGGCAGTAAAACGCTGGAGGTCAAGACGGCTCCAAAGTTGCGGCAGACTCTGTGCATGCTCCGGCATCAAAAAGAAATTCTTGTTGACCGGCACATCGGCAACGCCACTCACATCGACCACGCCTTCCACAACCGCAATGGTCGGCAAAACCTGACGCCCCTGCGCCCAACCGGCCCAGCCACGATTGACCAGAATGCGCGTAACACCTCCCTCTATTTTTAGTGGCGTTACCACGTGAACTCCTGGCTTTCCGTTTTCCTGTTTGTTATCAACAAAGAACTGCTCCTGCGGCTCAAAGCGGCCCCGAACCGACACGCGCGCGTCCTGCAGCGACCTGAAATCGACCAGTTTTGAGTCAATCGAGTAAGGCCCCAATTTGGCTCTTTCAGTGTGTTGAGTCAACTCTGCCGCGCGCCGCTCGGCTTTACCCAATTGCCAAAGTCCCAAGTGCACCAGTAAGGCGAGCACGCACGCTACTGCGAAGGCGGGCACCAAACGGGAGAAAAGAAAGCGCATTTGCATGGATTGGGGGCAGAATTGCATAATGGAGTGAAACATCAATTCATCTTCGTCCATGCTGCCAAAAATCTTTATCCTAGCCGTATTGGTCTTAATACTCGCCAGCCTATTTAGTGCGCTGGCCCTGATGTTTCGCAAGGAGGGTCAAAAAAACAAGATGGTCCAGGCGCTCACTGTGCGGGTGGCGCTGTCCATAGGACTGTTTTTGATGCTATTGGCAGGGTTCTACTTCGGCATCATTCCGCAAAACGGGTTGAAATAAACTCCAGCTAGGCGCTTCACGGGGATTACACCCAGTACACGAATACGAAAACGATCAGCCAGACCACATCCACAAAGTGCCAATACCAGGCAACCGCCTCGAAAGCAAAGTGGTTGTGTTCTGAGAAGTGGCCCTTCATGCTGCGCCCCAACATCACCGCCAGCATTATGGCGCCCAAGGTCACATGCAAACCGTGGAAACCGGTCAAGATGAAGAAGGTGGCGCCATACACACCGGCCCCCAAAGTCAGCCCGAGTTCGCTGTAGGCATGCATGTATTCGTAAACCTGGAATCCCATAAAGGTTGCACCCAACATCACTGTCAGTGCCAAGCCCAGCTTAAGCTGGCCCCGTTTGTTCTTGATCAACCCCCAGTGCGCCCAGGTCAGGGTTGCACCTGAAGTCAGCAACAGCAAGGTATTGAAAGCAGGAATACCCCATGCCTTCATTGGCGTGAAAGCCTCCCCCAGAGGGCCGCTACTGGGCCAGGCACTTCCGAACCCTGCGTACGGCGTGTACTGTGCCTCGTAGCCGCCGAGCTCAGGCAAGGCGATGCGCCGGATGTAAAACAGAACCCCAAAGAAACAAGCAAAGAACATCACCTCCGAGAAGATGAACCAGACCATACCGATACGGTACGACCTGTCTTCCCAGAGGGTATAGATGCCCCTGGTATTTTCGCTGATCACCTCGCCGAACCACCCCACAATCACATACAGGATCAGAGCAGTTCCGAGCAGCATGCTCCACACGCCCGGTGGGACGCCATTCAGGCGAAAAATAAACCCCAACGCAAGAAGAAAAATTCCGGCTGAAAGGAACGTAGAGTAATTGCTGGTCGCCGGCACATAGTAGTGGGCCTTGGCTTGCGGCGATGGCGTGGTAGTCATGTTGCGTTCCTTCTGCCTGTCAAATAAATTTCGTTCAAACCCGTGCTTTCGGCGCTTCGAAAAACGTGTATGAAAGCGTAACGGTCCCTAGGTCCCGACTCATGTCAGGATCGACAAAAAATACAACCGGCATGGTACGCACCTCGCCGGGCTGGAAAGTCTGTTGGCTAAAGCAGAAGCACTCGATTTTTTGGAAATACGGTGCTGCAACCGCAGGCGTGACACTGGGTACCGCCTGACCAACAAACATCTCGCCACTCTGGTTTCGCACAACATAGTTGGTATGAATGATGTCCCCTGGATGCACGCGCATGGAAAACTGCTCGGCCTTGAATTCCAGCCCCACACCTGGCATGGTGTGGCTTAAGAATTCCACATTAACCCAGCGCGTCAAGTCAACCTGGGTGTTCTTGCTCTGCACAACTGCGGTTGCAATGGTTCGTCCGTTCAACCCAGTCAACCGGCAAATCACATCGTACAAAGGCACCAGTGCAAAACCAAATGCAGCAAAAAATACTGACACCAGCAGCAGACGCAAACCCAGGCGCTGATTGCTTAACTGCAACGGCGTTTTAACGACCGCAATCACAGGGGACGGTATTTCCATAGCGCCACCAAAAACAAAACCACAGCAAAGGCCGCAAACATCCAGCCCAGGCGCACGTTATTGCGCCGTCGAAGCGCCCAGGTGTCGGCGTCGATTCGGCTGGATTGGGCTTCAGGCAAGTTCATCGTATTTAAGTCGCTGTCACATTACTTGATAGTGGGTTGCGTCTCGAACGTATGGTAGGGAGCAGGCGAAGGCACTGTCCACTCCAGACCCTGCGCACCTTCCCATGCGCGCGCCTCCGCCTTCTCGCCACCACGAACGCACTTGACTACGTTGTAGATAAAGATCAAATGCGAGGCCCCAAGAATGAACGCTCCCACAGTGGACAGCATATTCCACTCGGTGAACATCAGTGGGTAGTCAGGGATACGTCGCGGCATACCGGCCAGACCTACCAGAAACTGCGGAATGAAGGTCAGATTGAAGCCGACCATAACCACCCAGAAGTGAATGCGGCCCATGCGCTCATCAAGCATATGACCAGTCCACTTGGGCAGCCAGTAATATATCGCGGCCATCGCACCCATCACGGTGGTCGGATACAGTGCGTAATGAAAATGGGCGACCAGGAAGTAGGCGTTGTGGTACTGTGGGTCGGCGGCGGCATCGGCAAGAACCAGACCTGTCAGGCCGCCCCATCCAAATAGAATGATAAATCCGATCGCAAACAGCATCGGGGTTTCAAAGGTCAACGAGCCACGCCACAGCGTGGCAATCCAGCAAAAGAACAGCACAGCCAACGGCAGAGAAATCAACATCGTGCTGTACATGAAGTACAGCTGACTGCCGGTAGACATGCCACTGGTGAACATATGGTGCGCCCAAACGACAACTGAAAGACCGCCAATGCCCCACATGGAATACACCTGGGCACGGTATCCGTAAGTCTCCTTTCTGGAGAACGCCGCCAAAATATGCGGGATCACACCCGTAATAGGCAGCAGCAGCACATACACCTCTGGGTGACCCATAAACCAGAAAATGTGTTGCCACAATACCGGGTCACCGCCACCCGCCGCATTAAAGAAGTGGGTATCAAAATGCCGATCCATCAGCACCATGGTCACGCCGCCAGCGAGCACCGGCATGATGGTGATCAGCAAAATGGCTGTTACCAGGAACCCGTGCGCAAACAAGGGCATCTTGAACAGCGTCATGCCAGGGGCACGCATATTCAGAACGGTAACAATCACATTGAT
>CANNRR010000025.1 GCA_947508055.1 Burkholderiales bacterium | reverse complement strand
GGTCGGCGCATGCTGGCGGGGTTGCCGGCGTATCGGGTGGAGCAACGCAAGGCCAGCGGTATCTGAGATATTTTCGCGGGAGTATTGGCGTGGTTCCCGTTCTCACCTTCCTAGCCATAGAAAGGGTGCGGTCCTCCCGGAAAAAATGCTCACCATCTTGCGCGTGTTCCACAACAACTACATCCCAGCAAAACGGTACGAATTTCGCCGTTTTGTACCTCACCACGAGGTTTTATTCAACCCTGACCACAGCTCATTGAGATCGGAAAATTTCCATTTGGCTGGGTCTTCACGGCTCACGATTTTTTCGACTCCGCCCGGCTGAGATAGATCAATGACCTCCGGAACAATCCGCATATTCGATTTCGTCGAGAAAAAAACCTTGACCGATGGAGTGGTGAGGGACTTCCCGGTCTGCTCCACGACGACACCCAGTCGCCCCGAGGTCAGCTTGACCAAAGAACCAACCGGATAAATCCCCAAGCTTTTCACAAAGGCTTGGAACACTTTTCCATCAAAGTGGCCGTTTGCCCATTCGGCCATCCTACGCAAGGACTCCGCCGGGTCCCATCCTGATTTGTATGGACGATTGGAAGTGATGGCGTCATACACATCGCAAACAGCACCCATCTTCGCGAACAGGCTAATTTGATCAGCCTTAAGGCCTTTGGGATAACCTGACCCATCCGTTTTTTCGTGGTGATGCAAACAAACATCCAGCACCACCGGACTTACATCGCGCCCGGCCAGCAACATGCGATGCCCTTCAGCTGGGTGCGTCTTGATGATGTTGAACTCCGCCTCAGTCAACTTGCCTGGCTTATTCAACACCTCCATCGGCATGAGCGCCTTGCCTAAATCGTGCATCAATCCAGCCATCCCGGCCAGTCTGGTCTGCGCCTCATCGAACCCGAGTTGCTTGGCAAGTCCAACCATCATCGCGCAAACAGCGACGGAATGCATGTAGGTATAGTCGTCCACTGTTTTGAGCCGTGCTAGGCTGATCAGTGCTCCCGGATTACGAGCGACTGAATCTGAAATTTCCTCGACCAATTGTCGTGCGCCACCCGTGTCAACGGCTTTGCCCATGCGGGCTTCCTCGAACATTGAAATGACAGCCTGTTTGGATTGGAAGCAGATCTTTGCCGCCCGCTCAATTTCAATGCCGATGGACGCCGGCGACAACTCGCGCTTTTCTTCGCCGGCCAGTTGCAGTTGCGCATCAACTTGAGCTTCCGACTCAGCTTCGGAGATGGCCGACTGACCTTGAGGTACGTCCAGGCCCTTACTAGCGTCAATCCAGACTTCCTTGATGCTACTGCCTAGAATAGTCGCTATATCTTTCGGATCAACCAGCACAAAACCCGTCCGCCAGAACGGGTGCTCCATCCAGGATCCACAAAACTCCTTGAGATGCATCCCGACCAAGAGCTGTTCAACTGAAATTTTCTTTAGCATCTAGACTTCACTCGTATTGCAGAACTTCCGCAGTTCCACTGCTGTAAAGCCCAGAGCAACCTTGCGCACCAACGGTCCCGCATCATGTCCACGCCAGTTTCAGTGCAAGTGGCGTGGTTTACGCCCCCCGCCACCGTGCCCACCGCCATAATTGCCACCAGACCCGTTAGGAGGCTTGCCAAGCGCCAGCGAACTGACCAGAGCATCAAACCTTTGGGCGAATAATTTATCGACTTCACCGATCACCCCACTTAATTCGGCTCCATCAAAATGCCGTTCCATCAAACCGATCACATCTTGCACCAACAAATCTCGCTGGACCTGCATGATGGCAGCCGGATTGGGACCGACGAATAACATTACAAAGTCATCTCTTGATTCAGTTCCCGGCGGACCATCTTCCTCGTCAAAATCGGTGTCATAAAACGTCACTTCAATGGCTGCACCAGCATCCGCAATCTCGTTCAAGTTCATACAGAACTCATCCAAAGTCTGTCGAAAATCGTGGTCACCCGCCACGGTCCAGCACATCTGGAGCAAATGTTCATCGGCATCCAGTTTAATTCCTGGTTCATCCTCATAGACGCTATTGGCCCCATCTGAGAGCGACCGTGCCCCCGCATATTTCCATAGTGGCTTAAGCGCGTCCTGAAGATGCTCAAAGCGCACATCCTTGCGCAATGTCACCTGACCATGGACATGGATTTCAAATGGAGCGTTGTAGCGTGGCATAGTTGGAGTGTAGCTACTGAAAGAGCAATACTGCTTGAAAATATCTACGATGCCGAGACCAGAATCGAACCGGTACGCCCGCTATTCACGAAGCGGCGGTCTTTAAGTCAAGACCCAACACCAAGTAGCTTGTTTGAACACATCTTAACCCCACTTTTCCGTTGGCGTGACTTGTGTTGGCTTGTGTTTGACCCCGATCACTTGGTGGGCGATTGTGCTCCAAGTTACGCACGATTTACACACGGGTAGAATGCCCAACTTGGGCCTGAGTGGTGAAATAGGTAGACACATCGGACTTAATAAATTGAGCACCGGGCGGCGAAAGTTCCCGAGTGAATCGCGTCAAATTCGGCGAAACCCCTGATCGAGACGATCGAGGCAACACCGAGCCAAGCTCGGCCAGCGATGGTCGTGAAGGTGTAGAGACTAGACGGCGCGGACCTAAAGCGAAAACGCAACGGTCAAGGCATAGTCCAGCGCACGAACGACCTCGGTCGGCGGTGAAAACCGTAGTGTGAAGAAAATCCGCCGCTTCGTGAATAACGGGCGTACCGGTTCGATTCCGGTCTCAGGCACCATTTGCACTTACAAACACATTTATCCGACAGGGTAATGAAGGCGGCAAAACCTGCTGCTTGATGCAGCCACATCCCACTTTTGGAACAAGAAAAGGGTTTGCTATTACTTTAGTAGCAGAAAACCCTTATGCAGAGTGTCGGAGCGGACGGAAGACCCCGCCACTTTCGCGCAAAACCAGTGTTCATGCGGCTTTGCGGCCGATTCGCACTCCAAGGCAGCTCTCAAAGAATGGCTCACTCCAATGGGCAAGTGAGCCACTACTGTAGCGCAGGATTCGAGTCCCGGTTTGGAATTCGTACCCGCGACCACGTCGCCCCAGGAATGGGTGTAAATGGTTGTTCTATTGGGCCTGTAGTGGTAGTTGGGGCACGTGCCCTAATGCCCAGAAATTGGGGGACACGGGCGTTTCATGGGCTGCACGCCACGCTCTGGGTCCATGGCATTCTCCTCAGAGCCCTTTACCTGAGCGTGCGAATAGACTACTTCAAAACGCCCTACGAGGGCTGGCGTGCGCGCCGTGCGTGCGGCATCAGGAATCCGGCCAGGTCCGCAATCACGGTCTCGCGGGCATAGACGCGCAGTCTGGGCTGCGGTATGAGTAAGGTTGCAAAATTGCCTGCCACCTCCCACCCGAGTACAGACTGTTTTGGCCAACCGCATTCCTTTAGCACTTCACGAATCAATGGAAGCGCCAATGCGTCAGTGACGTCTACTCATCTACTGAGCGCTGAGCAACATCCAACAGCCAAGCGCAGACCGATATCGTGCGATTCATGGAATCGTCCAAGTTGTCCTCATTCATAGCGTAGCCTTTTCGTAACTTCTGACAGCTGTTTGAGACTACGCATGGCACCCGGTTACGTGATGCGTGCGTCTGTAAGCCGTGGGCAGGACGCTGAAAACAGGTGATTTCCTGCTCTATTAATCCGTAGGTCGAGAGTTCGAATCTCTCAGATCAAACCAGCTAGGACCCATGGGATATGAAAAGCCTGCTACGTAAAAAAAAGCAGGATTTTTTGTTTGTGACGCTGGTGACAGTCTCGTGACAGTGGCAATGATGTGCCTATTCTTCGGCTTATCTTTGCTAAAGGTATTGGAACATGGTGGCCATAAGACTCGCATCGCAGCCAATGACATCAGATGTACTGCACGGCCATGATTTCGTAGGCTTTGATTCCGCCCGGTGCTTGCACCTCGGCTGTGTCGCCCTCTTCCTTGCCGATCAAAGCACGGGCAATGGGTGACCCAATATTGACCCGCCCAAATTTAAGGTCCGCCTCGTCTTCACCGACGATTTGGTAGGTCACCCGCTCTCCGGTATCTTCTGCTTCGAGCTCTACGGTGGCACCAAAAACGACCTTACCACCGGCGTGTAACTCGGATGGATCGATGATCTGCGCCGCCGACAATTTGCCTTCCACTTCCTGAATGCGACCTTCGATAAAGCCCTGACGATCCTTGGCGGCCTCGTACTCGGCGTTTTCGCTCAGATCACCTTGCGCGCGCGCCTCGGATATCGCGTTGATCACCCACGGCCGCTCGACTGTTTTAAGCTTGTGCAACTCGGCCTTAAGGATCTCTGCGCCGCGCTTGGTAATTGGAATGGTTGCCATATAAATACAGTGAAAGCAGTAAAAATAAAAGAATCGTTGACCGAAACCCGGCCGTCAAAATGACAAGGACAGGGCAGCGTCTGCACGCCGCACTGTCCTTTGACTACTACGCCAGATTATGCCAACAGTTGCTGAGCAAGCCTAGGCCCGCAATTGCGCATGCATCTCCTGGACGGAAATCACGTCCAACTGGTCGAGATATTTCATGCCTTCCACAGCGGCTTCAGCTCCTGCGATAGTGGTGTAGGTCGTAACCCTTGCCAAAAGTGCACTGGTACGGATCTGACGGGAATCGGCAATCGCGTTGCGACGCTCTTCCACCGTGTTGATGACCATCGCCAAAGGCTCATTCTTGATCATGTCCACAATGTGTGGTCGCCCTTCGGTGACCTTGTTGACGACGGCACAAGGCACGCCTGCTGCGTTAATGGACGCAGCTGTTCCCTTGGTTGCCACAAGCGTAAAGCCCATCCCCGCGAGCTTGCGCGCTACTTCCACGGCGCGGGGCTTGTCGCTTTGCTTGACCGAGATAAAAGTCTTGCCCGAGCGTGGCAGTTTGGCACCCGCTCCCAGCTGTGACTTCACAAAGGCCTCACCAAAGGTTTTACCAACACCCATGACTTCGCCGGTGGACTTCATCTCGGGGCCGAGGATCGTGTCCACACCGGGGAACTTCACGAACGGAAAGACCGCTTCCTTCACGCTGAAGTACGGAGGGTTGACCTCATGCTTGATACCCTGCGAAGCCAGCGTTTGACCCACCATGCAGCGCGCAGCGACCTTAGCCAGCTGGATGCCAGTCGCTTTGGACACGAAGGGCACGGTACGCGATGCGCGGGGATTGACCTCGAGCACATAAATCACATCCTGGCCATCGATGTTCTGGATAGCAAACTGCACGTTCATCAGCCCGACCACGTTCAGTGCAGCGGCCATCGATGCGGTCTGGCGCTTGATTTCAGTGACCGTGACGGCACTCAAGCTGTAGGGAGGCAAGGAGCAGGCCGAGTCCCCGCTGTGCACACCCGCTTGCTCGATGTGTTCCATCACGCCACCGATAAAGGTCGCACCGGCTGAGTCGCGGATGCAGTCCACATCACATTCAATGGCGTCGTTCAGGAAGCGGTCCAACAGCACTGGCGAGTCGTGGCTGACCTTGACGGCTTCGCGCATATAGCGCTCCAGGTCGCGCTGCTCGTGCACGATTTCCATGGCACGGCCACCAAGCACATAGCTAGGGCGCACCACCAGCGGGTACCCCAGGGCAGCGGCCTTTTCCAGTGCCTCGGGCTCGGTACGGGCCGTGGCATTCGGTGGCTGGCGTAACTTCAACTCATGCAGCAGTTTCTGGAAACGCTCGCGGTCTTCGGCTGCGTCGATCATGTCGGGACTGGTACCAATGATGGGTACACCATTGGCTTCCAGGTCCAACGCCAATTTCAAAGGCGTCTGGCCACCGTACTGCACGATGACGCCGACCGGCTTTTCCTTGTCGACAATTTCCAGCACATCTTCCAGCGTCAGCGGCTCAAAGTACAGGCGGTCACTGGTGTCATAGTCGGTGGACACGGTTTCGGGGTTGCAGTTGACCATGATGGTCTCGTACCCATCTTCGCGCATGGCCAATGCCGCATGCACGCAGCAGTAGTCGAACTCAATACCCTGGCCGATGCGGTTCGGACCACCGCCCAGCACCATGATCTTCTTGTTGGTGGTCGGTGCTGCCTCGCACTCCGCGCCTTCCGACTCGTAGGTGGAGTACATGTAGGCGGTGTTGGTGCCGAACTCTGCCGCGCAGGTGTCCACCCGCTTGTAAACCGGGCGCACACCCAGGGCGTGGCGCTTTTCGCGCACAGCCGTGTCAGTGGTCTTGAACTGGCGCGCCAGGCGACGGTCCGAGAAACCCTTTTGCTTGAGGCTGCGCAGCGTGGCGGCGTCGATGCGGTCCAGCGCGGTGCCACTGTCAGGCACGGGCAGTTGCTCAATCTCCAGCTCAATCTTGACGATTTGCTCGATCTGCACCAGGAACCAGCGGTCGATCTTGGTCAGCGCGAACACCTCATCCACGCTCATGCCTTGGGCGAAGGCATCGCCCACGTACCAGATGCGCTCGGGGCCGGGCTCTCCCAGCTCTTTCTCCAGCACTTCGCGATCCTGGGTTTTCTCGTTCATGCCGTCCACGCCCACTTCCAGGCCGCGCAGGGCTTTCTGGAATGATTCCTGGAACGTGCGACCCATTGCCATGACCTCACCCACGCTCTTCATCTGCGTAGTCAGGCGGCTGTCGGCCGTAGGAAACTTTTCGAACGCAAAACGCGGAATCTTGGTAACCACGTAGTCAATGCTGGGCTCAAACGATGCGGGGGTTGCGCCACCGGTGATGTCGTTGCGCAGCTCGTCCAGCGTAAAGCCTACCGCCAGTTTGGCAGCAATCTTTGCAATCGGGAAACCGGTGGCCTTGGAGGCCAGTGCGGACGAGCGCGACACGCGTGGATTCATCTCGATCACGATCATGCGACCGTCCACCGGATTGATGGAGAACTGCACGTTCGACCCCCCCGTGTCCACGCCAATCTCGCGCAGCACAGCCAGTGAGGCATTGCGCAGGATCTGGTATTCCTTGTCGGTCAGCGTCTGCGCCGGTGCCACCGTGATCGAGTCGCCCGTGTGAACGCCCATGGGGTCCAGGTTTTCGATGGAGCAAACGATGATGCAGTTGTCCGCTTTGTCGCGCACCACCTCCATCTCGTACTCTTTCCAGCCCAGCAGCGACTCTTCAATCAGCAGTTCGTTGGTGGGCGAGGCTTCCAGGCCGCGCTTGCAGATGACTTCGAATTCTTCGGGGTTGTAGGCAATGCCGCCACCCGTACCACCCAGCGTGAAGCTGGGGCGGATGACGGTGGGAAAACCTAAAGTCTTTTGTACGTCCCAGGCTTCTGCCATGGTGTGCGCGATGCCGGAGCGGGCCGAACCCAAACCGATCCTGGTCATCGCGTCCTTGAACTTCAGGCGGTCTTCGGCCTTGTCGATGGCCTCGGGTGTGGCACCAATCAACTCCACCGGTTTGCCGGTGGCGGCACCCGTGTACTTGGCCAGCACACCGTTGTGCCACAGATCCAGCGCGCAATTGAGCGCGGTTTGGCCACCCATGGTGGGCAGAATCGCATCGGGACGTTCCTTGGCAATGATTTTCTCGACCGTTTGCCAGGTGATGGGCTCGATGTAGGTCACATCCGCCGTGGCCGGGTCGGTCATGATCGTTGCCGGGTTGCTGTTGATCAGTATGACCTTGTAGCCCTCTTCGCGCAGCGCCTTGCAGGCCTGCACACCCGAATAGTCGAACTCGCAGGCTTGGCCAATGATGATGGGACCGGCGCCGATGATGAGGATGCTTTGAATGTCGGTACGTTTTGGCATATTGGAACTCGTAGCTTTTTAGCTCTTTACTTTTCAATTAATTCAGTAGCGCTTAACTCAGGCTCGCGGTCGCCAGTTTGGAGCCAAACCAGACGAACAATCCACCCACTGCACTGGACAGTCCAGCCGTCAAGCCTTTGCGACGGGTAAAACCCTGAGCCATGCGGGCACCAGCAAAAATAAGGGCGAACAAATACAGGGCGCTGAACAGCATCAGAATCGTGCTCAGGATCAAGAACGGAACGGCGGGCGCATCGTAGCTGGCGTCAATGAACTGCACGAAGAACGACAACAGGAACAAAATCGCCTTGGGGTTGAGCAGGCTGATCACCAGCGCCCGTTTGAATGGGTGCGCCAAGTGAGCGGGGGTCTCTGGCACGACCGTAGACTGCGGGGTTTCGCGATTGCGCCACTTCTGTACGCCACTCCAAACGAGGTTTAGCCCCACCCAAGTCAGATAAGCAGCGCCAGCATATTTCACCGCCATGAACAGCGCCGGATAGGTGCGCAACAGGCTTGCGGCCCCGAGTGCTGTGAAGCTCAGCAAAATGGCATCACCCACAAACACCCCAAACGCGCCTTGGGAACCCGCCCTCACGCCGCGTGCCGTTGCGACCGACAGTACAAACAGCGAATTTGGGCCGGGCAGCAAAATGATGCCAAATGCCCCAATCACGTAGGTCCACAAATCGGTGACACCGTAAAAACTCATGCGCGCTGACCTCTCACAGTTTCCATGGAGCGAATGAAACGGTCAAACAGGTACCCAATATCGTGCGGCCCAGGCGAAGCCTCGGGGTGACCCTGAAAGCAAAACGCCGGTTTGTCGGTCCGTTCCAGACCCTGCAGCGTGTTGTCAAACAGACTGATGTGGGTGGCACGCAGGTTGGCGGGCAAAGTACGTCCATCCACCGCAAAACCATGGTTTTGACTGGTAATGCTGACGCGCCCGCTATCCAGATCCTTGACCGGGTGATTCGCACCATGGTGGCCAAACTTCATCTTGAAGGTCTTTGCGCCTGAGGCCAGCGCCATGATCTGATGGCCCAAACAAATGCCGAAGGTTGGGGTACCGGTTTCGATCAGCTCGGCGACGGCCTTGATAGCGTAGTCGCAGGGCCCTGGGTCGCCGGGACCATTGCTCAGGAAGATGCCGTCGGGCTGGTACTTGAGTACTTCGGAAGCCGAGGTTTGCGCGGGCACCACGGTGACCCTTACCCCACGCGAGGCCAACATGCGCAGGATGTTCTTTTTTACGCCGAAGTCGTAGGCCACCACATGAAACCGGGGGGCGGTTTGTTGACCAAATCCGGCTCCCAGCATCCATTCCGTTTCGGTCCAATGGGTCGTTTCTTTGGCTGAAACGACCTTGGCCAGGTCCGACCCTGACATGGAAGGTGCAGCCTTGGCGGCAGCGATGGCCTTTTCCAGCACTGCGGGTGTGACCGCCTGGCCAGCGACCAGCGCCAGAATGCAGCCGTTTTGCGTACCCTGGGTGCGCAGTTGGCGGGTCAACTGACGGGTGTCCAGGTTGGCAATGGCCACCGTACCGGCCTGCACCAAATATTCGCTCAACGTTGCGGTGCTGCGAAAATTGGAGGCCACCAGCGGCAGATCACGGATGATCAGTCCTGCGGCGTGCACCCGGTCAGACTCGATGTCTTCGGGGTTGGTACCGTAGTTGCCAATGTGGGGATACGTGAGAGTCACGATCTGCTGGCAATAGCTGGGATCGGTCAGGATCTCCTGGTAGCCGGTCATGGACGTATTGAACACGACCTCTCCGGCTGTGGAGCCTGGCGCTCCAATGGAATTGCCAATGTAGACCGTGCCGTCTGCGAGCGCCAAAATGGCGGGGGGGGTGGTTCCCTTGAGAGACAAAAGCACTGGGTTCTCCGACTGTGTTACGGGTACGCCCAAGCGTGCTCAAGAACGATTCTTGGCGGCTGTTGTTGGTTGGGAAAGGTGCTTGAAATGCGCTTGGGACGGCTGTTTTCTGGAAAGCCTCCCATTATAGCGGCTGGGGGTCGCGCTCCTCACCCGACTGGGCGTAATACCTTAATGACCAACCAGGCTGCTGGCATACAGACAGATAGCCGCTGCGGCAGCCACATTAAGCGACTCTTCGCCCCCCGGCTGGCTGATGCGCACCTGCACTTTAGTGCGAGCCATCAGTTCGCGACACACGCCCTGCCCCTCATGACCAAAGGCCCAGGCACAGGGCTGGGGCAGACGCAATTTCTGGATCAACTCCCCATGGTGGGAACTGGTCACCACCACCGGCACCTCCAGCGCCAGCAGTTCGTCCAGCTCAACGCCTTCCAGTAGGTTCAGGCCAAAGTGAGCGCCCATGCCAGCACGAAGAACCTTGGGCGACCACAAAGCGGCCGTGCCCTTGAGCGCCACGACCTGCCGAAAGCCAAACGCCCCCGCGCTACGCAGGATGGAACCCACGTTTCCGGCGTCCTGCACCCGGTCCAGGATGACTGTAGAAACCGTAGTCTGCAACATCGCAGACACTGGCAGATCGAGCACAAAACCCACACCAGCGGGCGACTCCAAACCACTAAGTTCGCGAAACAAGGCCACCGGAACTACTATATTTTTAATAGCTGACTGCGCATATTCTGCGGGGGCTAGAGGCCAATATGCCTCAGTAAATACGGCTACGACAGGTTTTTGCCCGCGGTGCAGCGCGGCACTACACAGGTGATCACCCTCGACCCAAAACCGCCCGGCGTTGCGGTAGGCGGTGTTGTCCTGACCAATCTTGCGCAACTCCTTTAGCAGCGGGTTGTCGCGCGAAGTAATGGAAACAGGCTCACTCATGCCAGCAACTTTGCGATCGGGCTGAAAGTCTTGCGGTGCTGAGGGCAAACGCCATGGGTTTGCAGCGCCAGCAGGTGTTCAGCCGTGCCGTAGCCTTTATGTCCAGCAAAACCGTACTGTGGGTACTGCACATCCAACTCGGCGCACCAACGATCTCTAGTAACCTTAGCAAGAATCGACGCGGCGGAAATGGCTGCAACCTTGCTATCTCCTTTCACGATGGCCTCGGCGCGCATACTCAGCGGTGGCAAACGGTTTCCATCTACAAGTACCAGACCGGGCTTGAGACGCAGACCTTCCACCGCACGGCGCATCGCTAGCAAGGTGGCTTGAAGGATGTTGAGCGCATCGATCTCTTCGACGCTTGCCTGTGCAACCGAGCAACAAAGTGCCTTCCCACGGATTTCATCAAATAACTGTTCACGCCGGCGTGCCGTCAGCACTTTGGAATCGGCCAGCCCCAGGATGGGCTTTCGTTCATCCAGTATCACTGCCGCGGCCACCACGGGCCCCGCCAAAGGACCTCGCCCTGCTTCGTCCACACCAGCCACCAGGCCCGTTGCGCCCCATAAAAGCGCCACCTGTTCAGCGCGCAAGAGTTTTTTCGATCGCATCAGTTGCCAAAGTGGAAGTGTCGCGCCGCAAACTATGGTGCATCGCCAGAAATTTTTCGTACAAGATTGCCATTTTCACAGGTTTATGGTCCAGATCCGCCAACCATTGCAGCACTGCATCTGCTAGTGCCTGTGGGGTAGCCCGCTGCTGCAATAGCTCCGGCACGATGAAGGATTGGCTCAAAATATTGGGCAATCCTACCCAAGGCTGGAGTTGTTTGCGCCGCATGATCTGCCAAGACAACCAGCCCATGCGGTATGCAATGACCATAGGGCGCTTGTAGAGTGCCGCTTCCAGCGTGGCGGTGCCGCTGGCAATCAGTGTTACATCACAGGCCGCGAGCACGGAATGCGACTGACCGTTGACGATTTGCACATGATCCAGCATACCCGCCTTGGCGGCAGCTGCTTCGATAGCCTCGCGCAGGGCAGGAACGGCTGGCACTATCAATTTAATAGCTGGTTGCGCTTGTTTTACGAGGGCTGCAGCCTTAAAGAAGCAAAAAGCCAAATGCCTGATCTCGGATACCCGACTGCCCGGTAGCAGGGCCAATACACGGTCCCCTGGTTGCAGGCCCAGTGCATTACGGGCGGAAGTTCTGTCCGGTTCTAACGGAATCACATTCGCCAGCGGATGGCCGACAAAGGTGGCGCTAATACCGTGGCGGGCCAGCAGTTCAGGCTCAAAGGGAAAAACGCACAGAACGTGGTCCACACTGGCGCGGATTTTCTCAACCCGCTCAGCACGCCACGCCCATATGGATGGGCAGACAAAGTGGACCGTCTTGATGCCCTGCTCGCGCAAATTGCGTTCCAACTTCAGATTGAAGTCTGGCGCATCGACGCCAATGAACACGTCCGGTCGATGCGCCATCAAGCGCACCTGGAGCTGGTTGCGAATTCCGACGATTTCACGGTAACGGCGCAGCACCTCCCAGCCATAACCGTGCACCGCCAGTTTGTGGTGCTGCCACCAGGCGTCAAAGCCATGGCGTGCCATCTGCGGCCCACCAATGCCAGCGCAGGTTAGCTCAGGCCAGCGAGCGCGCAACCCACCCAGCAGCAAGCCAGCCAGCAAGTCCCCGGACGCTTCACCCGCGACCATGGCAACAAAGGGGTTGGCTAGCGGCACACAGGCCACTGGTAACACCTGGGGCATAGAGCGCTCTTAGCGGACGATACCGCGTTGGGGTGAGGTTTGATCCAGAAAGGACAGCATCATGGCCACGTCAACCGCTGTTTCGGGCTGATCGTCTTCCAGTTCGGCGATACGCGTTTTCGCTTGATCCAACGTCAGATCATCCCGATAAAGTGCCTTGTGCATGGCCTTGATACCACTGATACGCTCGGGCGTCCAGCCACGGCGGCGCAAGCCCTCAAAATTCATGGAGCGTGCTGCGGCAGGTTGTCCCTGACACATCACAAAGGGCGGCAAGTCGGCAAAAAGCAATGCGCACATAGCCGTCATGCTATGCGCCCCGAGGCGCACAAACTGGTGAACCACAGTGAAGCCGCCCAGAATAACCCAATCGCCCACTTGCACATGACCCGCGAGCTGCGAGTTATTGGCGAAAATAGTGTTGTTTCCCACCTGACAGTCATGCGCCAGGTGTACATAGGCCATGATCCAGTTGTCGTTGCCGACCTGCGTTACGCCCACATCTCCAGGTGAGCCAATGTTGAAGGTACAAAACTCCCGAATGGTGTTGCGGTCCCCAATACGCAGTTCGCAGGGCTCACCCGCGTATTTCTTGTCCTGCGGAATGGCACCCAGGGAATTGAACTGGAAGATGCGGTTGTCACGGCCGATCGTGGTGCGTCCTTCGATAACGCAGTGAGGCCCGACCGTGGTTCCGGCTGCAATGCAAACATGCGGTCCAATGACGGTGTAAGGTCCGATCGTGACCGAGTCGTCCAGTTCGGCCGCAGGATCAATGATGGCGCTAGCGTGAATATGTGTCACAGTGTGAGCTGCCTGGACGCCTCAGGCGATGGTGCGCATGGTGCACATCAATTCCGCTTCGCAAACCACGTTGCCATCGACACGGGTCACACCCTTGAACTTGAAGATACCGGACTTCATACGCAGCAACTCCACGTCCATGATCAGTTGGTCGCCGGGTTCTACCGGGCGCTTGAAGCGGGCGCCGTCGATGCCGGCAAAGTAGTACACGGTCTTGTCGTCTGGCGTAACACCCAGAGTGTCAAACGCAAGCAACGCAGCCGCCTGGGCCATGGCTTCAAGCATCAATACGCCTGGCATCACCGGACGATGCGGAAAGTGCCCATTAAAAAACGGCTCATTGATAGACACGTTTTTAAGTGCCTGAATAGTTTTACCCTTTTCTACTGACAAAACACGATCCACCATGAGAAATGGGTAGCGATGGGGCAACTGCTTGAGTATTTCGTGGATATCCATCATTGCTTTATCTCTTTTTCCAAAGTCTTGATTCGATCGCGCAAGCTGTAAAGCTGCTTGAGCGATGCCGCATTGCGTTCCCAACTTGCGTTGTCGTCTACCGGAAATATTCCAGTGTAGTGCCCCGATTTCAAAATCGACTTGCTAACCAGCGTTCCCGCAGAAATGTTGACATCCGGCCCCAAAGTGAGGTGACCCAAGATAATGGCACCACCGCCAACTGTGCAATGTTCACCAATTGTTGCACTGCCGGCTACGCCAACACAGCCAGCCATGGCAGTGTTCCGCCCGACCCGCACGTTATGACCAATTTGGATCAGGTTATCGAGCTTGACGCCATCTTCAATCACGGTGTCTTGCAAAGCGCCACGGTCTATGCAGGTGTTGGCACCAATTTCCACGTCATTGCCAATCTGTACAGCTCCGAGCTGCGCAATTTTTTCCCAAGCGACTCCGTTGGGCGCAAAGCCAAAACCATCAGCTCCGATGACGGCACCGGCATGGACAATGCAACGTTCACCCAGCACGCAGTCTTCGCCTACGGTCACACGGGACTTGAGCACGGTATCGGCACCAATGCGAGCGCCACGTTCCACCACGCACAGAGGGCCAATAGTAGCGGTGGGATGAACAACAGCTTTTGGATCGACCACGGCACTCGCGTGAATTCCACAGTACATACTTGCGTCCCGTCCGCGCTTCCAAAGTTGAGTCAGCCGTGCAAAGTACAAATACGGTTGATCGGTGACGATACAGGCCCCGCGGGCAACTGCGGCGGTTTGCATTGCCGAGGACACGATGATGCATGCCGCCTGTGACGCAATCAGTTGTGACTGGTACCGTGGGTTGCTCAGGAAACTCACATCATGCCTGGTAGCAGTCTCCAGTGGAGCCAAGCCAGTCACAACGAGTGCCCCATCGCCGTGCAGTACGCCACCCAATGCAGCGACTATCGACGACAGGTCAGTTTTCATACTCCAAGGACGGTCGTCCGGTACCTATTTGGAGACAGAGTTAAGAATCTTCAAAACCTTTTCGGTAATGTCGTGCTTGGTATTGACGTACACCACTTCTTGCAACACCATGTCGTACTTTTCTGCATCCGCAACCAGCTTGACGGCTTTTGTAGCCCTGTCTAACACTTGCTGCAGTTCTTCATTCCTGCGGCCGTTCAGGTCTTCTTGAAATTCACGCTGCCGACGCTGGAGGTCACGGGACATTTCAGCACCTTCCTTTTGCCGGGCGCTACGCTGACTTTCGCTCAGTGTTGGTGCATCACGGTCAAATTTTTCGCCGAATACCTTCAGCGAGGCTTGCTGGTCCGTCAGCTCTTTCTGGCGTTTGGAAAACTCCTGCTCCAATTTAACCTGGGCCGCCTTGGCAGGATTCGACTGTGTTGTGATGACCTGAGTGTTGATATACCCAACCTTGAAGTCCTGAGCTATTGCACCCAATGCACAGCCGGCCAACAACACCGATAGCAACCAACGTAATTTTGAAGTGTTCATTTAGAAAGAGCTTCCAATCTGGAATTGCAAGGACTGAATTCTATCGTTTTCGAATTGATGAATAGGCTTCGCAAAAGCGAGCCGCAACGGCCCCACTGGTGAGATCCAGCTAATACCCACCCCATAGGAACTCCGCATATCAGAAAACTGAATTGCCTCATCTGGACCGTAGAGCCCGCCAGCGTCCATGAAGGCGTAGACGCGCAGTGTCCGATCCTTGCCGCCACCCGGGAGCGGCGAGAGCAATTCGGCATTGAAGTTGACCTTCTTGGTACCACCAGTTGACGTAAGGCCTAAATCACGTTGCGGCCCGGTTGTCAGGCTCCCTTGTTCAAAGCCGCGCACCGACCCCAGACCGCCAGAATAAAAATTCTTGAAGATGGGATACGGTGTGTCACCGGTGCCTGAACCAACCGACAGCTCGGCATTGAACGCCCCTGTTATCTTGTTGGTAACAGGCACGTAATGCTGGTAGCTGGCAGTCGCCCGAACATATTTCAGTTCGCCCGCAACACTCCACTCGGCGGAAGACTTGATCACCTTGCCCATGGTAGGAACAAGAGCACTATCGCGAGTGTCACGCCCCCAGCCAACGGTCAACGGAACCGCGTTGCTGGTAAATCCAAAGCGGTTGGCAAAATCCTGGTACACCACCGGCAATAACGTGCCCGCCACAACAGTGGTCTGGTCGATGCCCAGACCAAAATAGACGGTGTCGAATTCGGTGAATGGGACCCCGAAGCGCACGCTTCCTCCAGTTGTTTCAATCGCGTAGCTATTGATATCAACATAGGGCTTTGTATTGCGCTGGTAAACATCAATCGTTCGCGACACACCGTCTTCAGTGAAATAGGGATTGGTCGTATTGAATACCAGCGTGCGATTTTGCTTGCTGGTGTTGAGCTCAATACCCAGCGAGTTTCCCGAGCCAAACGCATTGTCCTGTCTAAAACCAAACGTCAAACCAAATCCATCAGCACTGGAAATACCAGCGCCCAGGCTAATGCTTCCAGTTGGCTTTTCGGAAACGGTGACAGTCAGGTCCACCTGATCGAAAGAACCCGGAACTTCCGCGGTATCCATGGTCACTTCCTTAAAATACCCCAGCCGGTCAACACGGTTGCGTGACAATTTGATTTTTTCACCGTCATACCAAGATGCCTCCAACTGCCGGAACTCACGGCGAATCACTTCGTCGCGCGTTCGATCATTGCCAGCAACATTGATGCGTCGGACGTATACGCGTCGGGATGGATCCGCCTGCAAAGTCACTTCAACCCGATTGGTTGTGCGATCAATCACGGTACGCGGCTCAATCCGCGAGAAAGCGTAGCCAAAATTACCGAAATGGTCCGTAAATGCTTTGTTGGTCACAGCGATTTGATCGGCGTTGTAGGGTTGCCCAGCCTGGATTGCAACCAATGAACGGAACTCATCCTCCCTGCCCAAGAAATTCCCGGCAAGCTTGACGCTGGAAACGACAAACTGATCTCCTTCGCTGACATTGATCGTTATTCCAATATCCTGCTTATTCGGAGAAATCGCAACCTGGGTTGATTCCACCTTAAATTCCAGGTAACCGCGTGCCAGGTAATAGGACCGCAAAGCCTCTAAGTCCGCATTCAATTTAGCCCGCGCATAACGATCCGATTTGGTATACCAACTCAGCCATCCCCCAGTATCAAGATCAAACAGCCCACGCAGAGTCGACTCGGAGAAAGCCTTGGTTCCCACAATGCGGATATCGCTGATCTTGGCGGGTTCCCCCTCCACCACTGCGAAGCTTAAATTGACACGATTGCGATCAACAGGTGTAACCGTGGTAATTACTTCCGAGGCGTACATACTTCGATTGATGTACTGCCGCTTCAGTTCCTGCTCCGCCCGATCAACCAGTGCCTTGTCAAAAGGACGACCATCCGCCAGTCCAATCTGCACCAGCGCCTTTTTCAAAACGTCCTTATCGAACTCCTTGGCACCGACAAAATCCATTTCGGCAATGGTGGGGCGTTCCTCCACGATAACCACCAGAACATCGGCGTTGACCTCAATGCGCACGTCCTTGAACAATCCAAGGCCAAACAAGGCTTTGATTGACGCCGCAGCCTTTTCATCGCTGTAGATATCTCCGACACGAACTGGCAACGAGGCGAAAATCGTCCCGGCTTCCGCTCTTTGGAGGCCTTCAACCCGAATATCCTTCACCGTAAATGGCTCCACCGCCAGCGCGCCCTGAATCACCAGAAGCGAAGCTGCCGCAATGGAAACGCGGCGCAGAAAATTGCGATTGAATTGCATTTTTGTCAATTTAAGTAGTCCGGAAGATTGAGGACAGGTCCGAATAATCACCGCAGCAAACGCGTCACATCGTTAAAAATTGCAACGGACATCATCATCATCAAGATGACAATACCCACTTTTTGCAGTCGTTCAGTCCACAGTTGCGCCACTGGCTTTCCAGAAAGCGCTTCCCAAAGATAATACATCAGGTGACCACCATCTAGCACCGGTAACGGTAGCAAGTTGAGAACGCCCAAACTGACACTCATCAAAGCAAGGAAAGCTAGAAACTGGGTGAAGCCCATTGCTGCTGATTTGCCAGCGTAGTCAGCGATGGCGATCGGTCCACTCAGGTTTCTGAGCGATGCTTCCCCCATCACAATTTGCCCCATCACACGCAAGGTCAGGAACGATGTTTCCCACGCGTGGCGAAACGCCTCACTGATCCCGTCCAAAAACCCGTATTGGACCATTACTACTGCAGGGGGGCCACCAATGATTGCACCAACGCGACCAATAGATTCGCCACCTTCGTGCACCAGTTTGGGAGCAACGGCAATTGACATATGCTCGCCGCTCCGCGTCACCTCCCAAGTTTGGCGCTGTGGAGTGCCGGCTCGCCAAGACGAGCGGATCACTTCACGTAGCTGGGCAGCATCGACGATGTCTGTTTCATCCACTCGAAGCACCACATCACCTGTCAGCAAGTGCGCCTGCTCGGCGGCACCATCGGGCATCAAAGCACCCAATCGAGCCCGAGAAAAAGGCCCCACAGCCCCAATTTTCTGAAACAGTTGGGCGTCAGCATGGCGCGCATCAATGCCAGCTAACATCAACAATGTCGAATGGGTTCCACCACGCGGGTCAGTGAACTCCACTTGCACATTGCGGTGCTCAATCGCGCCCTTTGCAAGCCACCACCGAAAACCCTCAAATGAAACTACGTCCTCCATGGCATCGCCATCCAAGGCTGCCCGCAGAATCCGTTCCCCCCCGACAAAGCCCGATTCGGCCAGGATTGAGTGATGGTGCGGTCGAGCTAGGACGGCTTGATGCTGCTCGACGCCAATCCAGTTCACAACAGAATACAGAACCACCGCCAGCAACAGGTTGGCCAATGGTCCCGCGATGACTATCGACGCCCTGCTGCGCAATGGCATATTGCTGAATGCCATGTATCGCTCAGATTCAGCCACGGGGGCAGCCTGCTCGTCCAGCATTTTGACGTACCCCCCGATGGGGAACAACCCGACCACATACTCAGTCCCAAGCTTTGACGATGTCCACCCCGCGATCCGCGGACCGAAACCGACTGAAAATCGCAAGACCTTAACGCCGCAGCCGCGCGCTATGGCGTAGTGACCCCATTCGTGTACCGTGACCAACACCGCAATGGAAACAACAAATGCAACCAGGGTCAACATGTCAATGCGAGACGATAATCAAGCACTCAGACGCGAAACAGCCGCTTCAGCGGCCCGCCTGGACTGCAGATCCAGTCCCAACAGGTCTTCGAGAGAACCAGCCGCCTCGGGTCGAACCGAACTCAAGGTTTCTGTGTTGACATGGTGGATTTCATCGTAGCGGATTCGCCGCTCAAGAAAGGCAGCCACAGCGACCTCGTTAGCCGCGTTCAAGACCGCTGTGGTTCCGTGCGGCGCGGCCAACGCAGCCCACGCCAAATCTATCCCCGGAAAGCGCTTTTTGTGCATTACCGTGTCAATGGCTTCAAAGGTCAGTCCAGACATCGTCGCGAAATCGAGTGCAGCGGCACCAGAACTCACCCGGTCAGGCCAAGACAGACCGTACGCAATCGGGCCACGCATATCAGGTGTTCCAAGCTGGGCAACCACCGAATTATCGACATACTGGACCATCGAGTGAATCACACTTTGCGGGTGGATCACAACTTGAATTTTCTCAGGAGCCACCCCGAAAAGAAACTTTGCCTCAATGACCTCAAGCGCTTTGTTCATCATCGTTGCTGAGTCAACAGAAATCTTGCGCCCCATAACCCAATTGGGATGGGCACAGGCTTCTTCCGGGGTGACATCGCGCAAAGTCGACGGCTCGCGATTACGAAACGGCCCGCCAGACGCAGTCAAAATAATTTTGTCAATTCGCGACGCCCAATCGCGTGGGTCCGGCGGCAAGGACTGAAAAACCGCAGAGTGCTCGCTATCGATGGGCAGCAAGGTAGCACCGCCGGCCGCAACCGTGTCCATAAATAGCTGACCACCAACGACCAACGCCTCCTTATTGGCAAGAAGCAAACGCTTGCCACTTCGTGCAGCCGCAAGACAGGCAGCCAAACCAGCTGCACCCACGATAGCCGCCATAACAATATCGACCATTTCATGCGCCGCGACCATTTCCAGGGCACCGGCGCCCCACAATACTTGTGTACGAAAACCTTCAGCATCGCAAGCCTCAAGTAACAGTTTGCCATGCTCTTCGCTGGCCATAACGGCAAAGGTTGGTTTGTGGCGTGCGCACTGCGCAAGCATGGTTTCAACGCTTGTCGAGGCCGTCAATGCAAAGACCTCAAACCTGTCCGGATGCCGGTCAATGACATCCAGAGTATTGACGCCAATGGACCCGGTAGACCCCAGCACAACCACCCGAGACATTTTCATATTCTTAAAGTTGCCAGCATCATGGCGAGCGGGAGGATGGGCAGCAACGCATCTACACGGTCCAGCACACCCCCATGTCCAGGCAACAAGTTACTGCTGTCCTTGACACCTGCACTGCGTTTGAACAACGACTCAACCAAATCGCCAACAACGCTCATGGTCCCCAGAAACAGAACCGCCAAAACCATAAATACCGGATGTACGTCTGCCAAATGCGTGTAGATACTGGCTGTCCCCCCAGTCCCCGAGCTATCCAAGGTGCGCCACACGAATGCACAGGCGACCACACCGAACAATCCACCGAAAGCCCCTTCCCATGTTTTTCCAGGGCTGATGGTCGGAGCCAGTTTGCGGTCAAAGAACCGTCCGCCTAGGGCTCTGCCCGCGAAGTACGCAGAAATATCTGCAACCCACACCAAAACAAGCACTGAAAACAAAAAATTGATTCCCATGATGCGGGCCTGTGCTACTGCAACCCATGCAGCCCATAGCGCAGCAACTCCACCAATCAAACGCAAAGGCTGTGGAACACCAGTCCAGGCCTTGGCTCCCCCGTTTAGAAGCCATGTACCGGCGACAACCCATACGATCCCAGCAAACACCCAGACCATGGTCAGGGACTGGTACAAAAGCCCGACATACCAGGACACCAGGCACACCATCGCACAAACTGCGCCCAATACCAGAGAGCCGGCCTGACTGCACTGGTTGAGCTTACCCCACTCCCACGCACCAGCGGCAATCAACACCAATGCGACTGCCAGGAATGCCTGTGGTGCGGGATAAAAAACAGCCGGAAGCAAGATGGCCAACAACACCAACGCTGTGATAACTCTCTGCTTCAGCATGCAACATTACCTTTATGCATCGCTCGCCACATTGCCAGAAATTTGCGCGGAAGTCTTTCCAAATCGACGCTCGCGCGATCTGAATTCCAACAATGCGCTATCCAGCTCGGACTCGTCAAAATCGGGCCATAACAGGGCGCTGAAATACAGTTCCGCATACGCAACCTGCCACAGCAAGAAATTGCTAAGTCGTTTCTCATTGCCCGTGCGAATCAGCAAGTCCGGGTCGCCGCAATGTGCCAAGGCCAAAGCTCCGGACAGACTTTTCTCGGTAATCAACGTTCCAGCATCCGCCAGTTTCGCGGCGGCGAAAACTATGTCCCAACGACCACCATAGTTGAAACAAACATTGAGCGTCAACGCCGAGTTATTCGCGGTGGCCGCTTCGGCGTCTTCCAACCCCTTCTTCACCCGCGCTGACAAATTGTCGCGGGCGCCAACAAAGCGAATTTGAACGCCGTCACGCTGCAACTTGGGTACTTCCTTTGAAAGCGCGAGCACGAGAATGTCCATCAATCCGGAGACCTCTGCGGCAGGACGATTCCAGTTCTCGGACGAAAAAGCGAACACCGTGAGAACTGAGATGCCTCGACTTGGGCACGCTCTGACAATAAGTTTCAGTGCGTCAACGCCTTGCTTGTGCCCAGCGATGCGCGGAAGAAAACGCTTGGAAGCCCATCGACCATTGCCATCCATTACGATGGCAACATGGAGTGGCGTAGGAACCAGACCAGCCATTAATGACCACTCCTATTTGACAGCAATCAGACCGCCATGATGTCGTGTTCTTTTGAAGCCACCAGACGGTCCACCTCCACGATATGGCGGTCCGTCAGTTTCTGAATTTCCGCCTCAGAGCGCTTTTGGTCGTCCTCGGACACCAATTTATCTTTGACCAATTTCTTGACAGCTTCATTTGCATCGCGTCGCAAATTGCGTACGGCAATCTTGGAGCTTTCGCCCTCGGCCCGCACAACCTTGGTCAATTCACGCCGACGCTCCTCTGTCATCACAGGCATGGGGACACGAATCAGGTCACCCATACTGGATGGATTCAATCCCAAATCGCTATCGCGAATAGCCTTCTCAATCTTGGCACCCATCCCTTTTTCCCATGGCTGCACACTAACGGTGCGGGCATCCAATAACGACAAATTTGCCACCTGGCTGAGCGGAAGCATTGCACCGTAATAATCTACATGTACTGAGTCCAGCAAAGCCGGATTGGCACGGCCTGTGCGAATTTTTGTCAAGTTATGTTTGAACGCCGCGATGGACTGATCCATTTTTACATCCAGCACCTTCTTAATTTCATCAATTGCCATATTTCATTCTCCGCTCATCAAGCCTGTCACTGAAACATCCGCGAAACACTGCCTCTAAACGTACACCAGTGTGCCTTCGTCTTCCCCCATCACTACGCGCCTTAACGCCCCATGCTTGAATATTGAAAATACCTTAATGGGAAGTTTTTGATCGCGACAGAGTGCAAAGGCCGCAGCATCCATAATGCCTAGATTTTGTGACATGGCGTCGTTAAAAGTAATCTTTGCGTAACGGGTCGCATGCGGGTCCTTCTTGGGGTCTGCCGTATAGACTCCGTCCACCTTTGTGGCCTTTAAAACAATCTCCGCGCCAATCTCTGCACCTCGCAGGGCGGCAGCAGTATCCGTTGTGAAAAATGGATTTCCTGTTCCTGCTGCAAATATCACGACCTTTCCTTCTTCAAGATACTGAAGGGCTTTGGGGCGAACGTAAGGCTCAACGACCTGCTCGATTCCAATAGCAGACATGACCCGTGCAATCAAACCGGCTTTGTTCATGGTATCGCCCAGGGCCAGCGCGTTCATCACGGTTGCAAGCATCCCCATGTAGTCAGCGGTGGCCCGGTCCATGCCCACTGAGCCCCCAGCAACCCCGCGAAAGATATTCCCTCCACCGATCACCACAGCGACTTCAACCCCCAGTCGTGTGACCTCGGCAATCTCGTCAACCATGCGAACTATCGTGTCACGATTGATTCCAAATTGGTCATCACCCATCAAGGCCTCGCCTGACAACTTCAGCAAAATTCGCTTGTAAGCAGGCTTTTCTTGACTCATGGGTGACTCCGGGTAACGCTTAAACAAACTTCAACGACATTGGACTTGAATTATGCGGATTTCTGGGCCGCTGCGACCTGCGCTGCCACCTCAGCGGCAAAATCATCGACCTTCTTCTCAATCCCTTCGCCAACCACATACATGGTAAAGGCCTTGACCGAAGTGGCAGACGCCTTGAGCATTTGCTCCACAGTTTGCTTGTCGTTCTTCACAAATGTCTGATTGAATAGCGAAACCTCTTTGAGGTACTTCTGCACGCCACCATCAATGCGCTTGGCAACAATTTCCGCCGACTGGACCGGCTTTCCGGCAGCCGTAGCAACGGCAGCGTCCTCTGCGGCCTTAGCCGCTGCAACAGAACGCTCGCGCTCAACCAAGTCAGCCGGCACATCGGCGCTGGTCAGCGCAACGGGCTTCATCGCAGCAACATGCATAGCGACATCTTTTGCAGCCACAGCGTCTCCCACAAACTCTACCACCACACCAATACGGGTACCATGAAGGTAAGAAGCCAACTGTGTTCCGGTGGCAAAACGCTTAAAACGTCGGAAAGTCATGTTTTCACCGATTTTTCCGATCAATCCTTTGCGCACATCCTCAAGCGTAGGGCCAAAACCGTCTTGCTCATAGGCCAATGCACTCAAGGCCAAAACATCGGTGGGGTTGTGCTTCGCAACCAACGCAGCCGCAGCATTGGCAAAAGCCAGAAAACTATCGTTTTTCGTTACAAAATCAGTCTCGCAATTGACCTCAAGCATGGCGCCAGTGGTGCCGTCCATACTACTCACCACCACACCTTCAGCCGTAATACGGGCGGCAGCCTTACCAGCCTTACTACCCAACTTAACACGCAACAACTCTTCCGCTTTGGCCATGTCGCCTTCAGCTTCAGTCAAAGCTCTCTTGCACTCCATCATGGGCGCATCCGTTTTTCCACGTAATTCAGCAACCATACTTGCAGTAATTGCAGCCATTTTATTTTCTCCGTAAATCAGTTCAACTATCTAATAGGGGCTAAAAAAAAGGGGCAAAAAAGCCCCGATTTTTGGGCGAAAAAAGCTTAAGTAGAGGCTTCACTCACCTCAACAAACTCATCGCCGCTCTCGGCAGCAACAACCGCCTTAACAACATCGTCCATCGCATTGGCACGTCCTTCAAGAATGGCGTCAGCAATGCCACGTGCGTACAGAGTCACGGCCTTGGAGGAGTCGTCATTCCCAGGAATAACGTAGTCAATTCCTTCTGGCGAATGGTTAGAGTCAACGACACCAATCAAGGGAATACCGAGTTTGCGCGCCTCGGCAATCGCAATCTTGTGATAACCCACGTCAATCACAAAAATCGCATCCGGCAAAGTTGCCATGTCTTGAATGCCGCCGATATCCTTTTCGAGCTTCAACAATTCCCGAGCAAACATCAATTGCTCCTTCTTGCTCATGCTGTCCAAACCCACTTCCTGCTGCGCCTTCATTTCCTTCAAGCGCTTGATCGAAGTCTTCACGGTTTTGAAATTGGTCAACATGCCACCGAGCCAACGCTGATCAACAAATGGAACTCCAGCACGTTGAGCCTCAGCAGCCACAGTCTCACGCGCTTGGCGCTTGGTTCCCACCATCAAAATGGTCCCACGTTTTGAAGACAACTGGCGAACAAACTTCGCCGCATCCTGAAACATGGGAAGCGATTTTTCCAGGTTAATAATGTGGATTTTGTTGCGATGGCCAAAAATAAACGGTGCCATCTTGGGATTCCAGAAACGGGTCTGGTGTCCAAAATGGACGCCAGCTTCCAGCATTTCGCGCATTGTTACTGCCATGATTTACTCCAAAGGTTAGGTCTAAAATCCAGCCCCCTTATCGACCGACTCAGAATAAACCAAGCAGACAACACCTTGACGGGGCGGATTTGCGATTGAATTGCGAACAGCAAAATGCGCTATAAGCAAAGCCGTTCAAGTATAACATGAGTGAGGGGTTTTCTGAGTTGCCTCTGAGCCGATCAATCGCTACTCCATCTCCAATCAACAGGGGGCTCAGCAATTTAACTTGGGTTCGCGCAGAATAGAGTCCAAGACAAATCGGACGCTTTCTGGTTGTTGCTCTAAAAAGGAATCGGTATGAAGGTCAAATTTTGGGGGGTCCGCGGTTCGATTGCCTCCCCCGGCCCGAAGACAGTGCGCTATGGTGGAAACACGACCTGCATTGAGATCCGCACCGACAACAACGAACTGATCATTCTGGACGCTGGTACCGGAATATTTCCACTTTCCCAGACTTTGCTGGCCGAACTACCTGTAACTGCTAATGTGCTCATAACGCACTCCCATTGGGATCACATACAGGGGCTGCCGTTCTTCATACCAAACTTCATTCCAGGCAACACCTTGCGTTTGCACGGCGGCTTTGATCCTGTTTCCGGCAAGGGCATTGAGCAGGTGATGTCCGTCCAGTTGCAGTACAGCTATTTCCCCGTTCGCGAGGCTGAAATGAAAGCACGCATTGAATACGTGACCCTGGTGCCGGGTGAGACCGTTCAGATTGGATCAGCAACCGTGACACCATGCATGCTCAATCACCCGGTAATCGATTTTGGGTACCGCATCGAAAGCAACGGAAAGGCAGTTTTCTTCACAGGTGATCACGAACCCCCGTACAACATCTACGAACCTGGCGATGACGGATATGAAGATTACCAAGTCTTTGTCGATGAAAAAATAGCCTCCATTCACGATGCGATGCGCGGTGTCGACGTATTCATCGCGGACAGCTCATATACCGATGCAGAATACCCCTTGAAAAAGGGATGGGGGCATGGGACTTTCAGTTCCAGCATCAGCAGCGCAAAGCAAGTCGGTGCCAAAGTTCTTTTCTGCACACACCACGAACCAACTAGAAGCGATGACGCTTTGGAAGATGCCTTTCGGACAGCACTCACAACCAACCATTCACTGACAGCTGGAATGGACATCAGACTGGCGCGCGAAGGAGAGTCCTACGAATTCTGAGCGCATTATCGGCAAGAATGGCAACCCCACCGTTGCAGCAAGACCCCTTTTCAACAGGAGCGCGGTGCGTGAGTTGGAGGCGTTGGCCGCCAGGCACTTGACCGCGCACACATTGATGCAACGCGCGGGGCTGGCTATTGCTCGCCTCGCCCTGGCTGTCGCTCCCCACGCGCAAGTCATTTGGATTGCGTGCGGACCCGGTAACAATGGCGGGGACGGGTACGAGGCCGCGGTACACCTCAAACAGTGGGGAAAGTTGCCTGTTGTGACGGCGTGTGGTCACATCGACAGTTTGCCGGTGGATGCAGCGGCGAGTCGCCAATCCGCCCTAGAAGCCGGCGTAGTGATCACAGTCGAACCACCCAATCAGTATGATTTATGCATCGACGCACTTTTTGGTATTGGACGAATTCGCGAAATTTCCATCCTGTATGGGGCGTGGATAAGCCAAATCAACTCCAAGATTGCACCAGTGTTGTCAGTCGACATTCCCTCCGGCCTGCACGCAGAGACAGGCGCATGCCAGGCGACGTTCGTTCGTGCCGACTACACGCTGAGTTTATTGGTCCTCAAACCGGGGCTCTTCACGGCGAGCGGCCGTGACGCATGCGGGGAAATCTGGTTCGATGCACTGGGCGTTGCCGAACCTACTAGGATGTGCGCCGAGCTCAACGGTACGCCACCGCCTACTGTTCGCACCCACAACACTCACAAAGGTAGCTTTGGGGATGTCGGCGTCATAGGTGGAGCGAAGGGAATGTCAGGCGCAGCATTGCTTGCAGCACTGGCAGCGTTGCATGGTGGCGCGGGCAGAGTTTACTTGGCATTGCTGGATACATCTATTGCGAAACTGGACACAAGCCAGCCTGGCATCATGTTCCGAAATTTGAATGATCTCGCCTATGAATCCATGGTAATCGTCGCCGGATGTGGCGGCGGCGACTCCATCGCGGAGCACTTGGAAGGCATCATGGAACGATCAACACGGCTTGTGCTCGACGCTGATGCACTCAACGCCATTTCACGCGACCTATCGCTACAACGCAAACTCGCATGCAGAAGTCACCTGACCACGGTGCTGACCCCTCATCCGCTAGAAGCCGCCCGTCTGATGAATATGCAAAGCGCAGACGTGCAAGCCGACCGACTGGCTGTAGCGCAAGCCATTGCCGATCGATTTACCTGCACGGTGGTGTTGAAAGGCTCAGGCACTGTCATTGCAGCGCCAGGCATCACTTCGCGTATCAACCCAACCGGTAACGCGCGACTGGCAACAGCAGGCACTGGCGACGTGCTGGCCGGTCAGATTGGCGCACGTCTCGCCTCAGGGGGAAACGCGTTTCAATGTGCCTGCGAATCGGTCTATCTGCATGGTGAAGTTGCAGACCAGTGGCGCAACCCATTCACAATGACAGCAAAAGATCTGGCGATAAATTTGTGATCTTTACGGTGCGGCTGCTTCAAAGACCGATGCGGAAAAATTTGCTGTCGTTGAACTACCGGCGCTTTCTGGGCACTTTCTTTTGAGAATCGGCTGGCTTTTCCTTCAACTTCGATGATCGAACGGGCTTACCGACCGCACGCTTACGCGACTCCGCTGCAAAAGATACGGGCCTCGCACCAACCTGGATGTCAAAACGATCACCTTGGGTTGGACGGGGCTTCTCGTCACGACCAGCGCCTTTATCCAGCAACGCACGGGACACCAATCCATCGCCCTCGTGTATGAGGCGAAAATCTATCTTGCGACCATCCAGATCAACCCGACTAACTTGAATGCGTACCCGGGTACCAATCGCGTATCGGGTACCCGTCCTCTCACCACGCAACTCCTGACGCGCTTCGTCAAAACGAAAATATTCTCCACCTAACTCCGTTATATGAACCAGGCCTTCGACATACATCGCGTCCAGCGTAACGAATAATCCAAAACTGGTTGCCGCTGTCACTACGCCGCCGTACTCCTCACCCAAATGCTCCTTCATGTACTTGCACTTCAACCAGGCCTCTACATCTCGACTGGCTTCGTCCGCTCGGCGTTCATTGGCACTGCAATGCAAACCCGCTGCCAACCAGGCCATTCCTTCAGCGTTGGTCTTTTTAGGCGCTGGTTGCGCCGACCCTGTACGTGAAGTTGCGCCCTTCTCGAGTCGGCGCGCCAATTTTGCATGCGCTTCACCGGGTGTTGGCAAGACGGGCAACTGGTATCTCGTCTTTTCAAGAATGGACTTGATAACCCGGTGCACCAGCAAATCCGGATAGCGGCGAATTGGACTGGTGAAATGGGTGTAAGCGCTGTAGGCCAACCCGAAATGCCCGCCGTTGGTTGGCGTGTAAATGGCCTGCTGCATGGAACGCAACAACATGGAATGGATTTGTTGAGCATCCGGACGGTCTTTCGTCGCTTCAGCAATTGCTTGGAACTCACCTGGTGATGGATCGTCGCTTATGGACATACCGATACCTGAGGCCTTCAGGTAATTCTGTAGCATCTCCTTCTTCTCAGGAGTAGGCCCTTCATGAACCCGAAAAAGGCCAGGATGCTTACTTTGCGAAATAAAATCTGCGCTGCAGACGTTGGCGGCAAGCATGGCCTCTTCGATTACCCGGTGTGCCACGTTGCGGGTACGGGGCACAATCTTTTCAATCCGCCCGTTTTCATCGCAAACTATCTGAGTCTCGGTAGTTTCAAAATCAACCGCGCCCCTCTTTCGTCTGGACTTGATCAATGCCTGGTAAACACCGTGCAGGTTCAACAAGTCTCCAACACGGTCTTTGCGACGCATAGCCTCTGGTCCGCGTGTGTTGCCAAGAATTGCCGCCACTTCGGTATAGGTGAAACGCGCATGGCTCCACATCACGGCCGGATAAAACTGATAGGCCTCCACCTCGCCATCAGCCGTTACAAACATGTCGCACACCATGCTTAGACGCTCAACTTCAGGATTCAGTGAGCACAAGCCATTTGACAGTTTTTCGGGCAGCATGGGGATCACCCGCCTGGGAAAATACACGCTAGTCGCACGGTCATATGCATCGACGTCAATCGCCGAACCGGTCGCAACGTAGTGGCTGACATCTGCGATGCCGACCAAAAGCCGCCATCCTTTGACCGACGACTTCCCACGACCTTTTGATGCGGGCTCGCAATACACGGCATCGTCAAAGTCGCGCGCATCTTCGCCATCAATTGTGACAAGAGGCACGTCCGTCAAATCGATGCGATTGACCTGATCTTGCGGTCGAACCTTATCTGGCAAGGTCCGCGCCAGCGCAATGCAGGCCTCTGAAAACTCGTGGGGGACGCTGTATTTGCGAACGGCAATTTCAATTTCCATGCCGGGGTCGTCCACCTCACCAAGGACCTCTTTGATACGGCCAACCGGCTGCCCGAACAAGGCAGGAGGTTCGACCAATTCGACCACCACCACCTGACCCACTTTGGCGACACTGGTGGCGCCTTTGGGAATCAAGACATCCTGTCCATAGCGCTTATCCTCCGGTGCCACCAGCCAAACACCGCTTTCCTGCAACAATCGGCCAATGATGGGCTGTGTTGCACGCTCCAGTATCTCGACGACACGCCCCTCGGGTCGTCCTTTGCGGTCACTGCGAACAATGCGCACTTTCACACGATCCTTGTGCAGCACCGCGCGCATTTCGTTGGGCGGCAAATAGATGTCTGGCGCACCGTCATCACGGGACACAAATCCGTGCCCATCGCGGTGACCTTGAACTATCCCCTCAACTTCATCCAGCAAGCCGCTGGTTTGGCTAATATTTTTGATACAATTGCTCTCTTTCCTGAGATGCCCAGGTGGCGGAATTGGTAGACGCACTAGTTTCAGGTACTAGCGAGTAACTTCGTGGGGGTTCGAGTCCCTTCCTGGGCACCAACTATGGTAATGTAGTTAATGAAAAGCCGCCTCACTTGATGCGGCTTTTTTTGTTCTAAATGCAATTGGTATTCGACTGCACTCATATCGGCATGGCTACCAAATCGTGCCCTTGCGCAGCCATGATTCGTGCCTTGGTGAATTCTCCCACCTTTAATGTTTTACTAATTTTTTCCGGTGGTAGCAGACGAACTACACCATCAATCTCTGGAGCTTCTGCGTAGCTCCTGCCCACGCCGCCCTTTTTCCCCGTCCCCGGTGCCGAATCGACGAGAATTTGCATGATTGAGCCGAGACGCCGTTGCAGTTTTACTACCGACACCGCTTCGGCCACCGCCATAAATCGTGCACGACGCTCTTCGCGCAACTCGATAGGCAACATGCCTGGCAGGTCATTCGCCAAGGCACCACTCACAGCGCTGTAGGCAAAGCAGCCTGCACGGTCAATTTCCGCCTCACGGATAAAGTCCAAAAGGTGAGTGAATTCCACTTCAGTCTCACCCGGAAACCCGGCAATGAACGTGCTGCGAACCACAATCTCCGGGCACGCCTCTCGCCACTTTAATAAACGCTCCAGGTTTTTCTCGCCATTCGCGGGTCGCTTCATGCGGCGTAACACATCAGGGTGACTGTGCTGCAACGGAACATCAAGATACGGCAATACCAGTCCTGACGCCATGAGGGGAAGAATGTCATCCACACTTGGATACGGATATACATAGTGCAAACGCACCCATGCGCCATAAGGCTCTGCAATTTCGCCCAGCGCCTGAACCAACTCCAGCATGCGTGTTTTCACCGGTTTTCCGTCCCAAAACCCGGTGCGGTACTTTACATCCACGCCGTAGGCTGAGGTATCCTGACTGATGACCAGCAACTCTTTGACACCACCGGCGAATAAAGCACGGGCCTCAGTCAACACCGCCCCAATAGGGCGCGACACCAAGTCACCCCGCATAGACGGAATGATGCAAAACGTACATCGGTGGTTGCAACCTTCGCTAATCTTCAAATAGGCGTAATGCCGGGGAGTGAGCTTGATACCAGCCACACCAAAGGAGTTCGGAACAAGATCAACAAAGGGATCATGTGGCTTGGGCAAATTGACATGCACCGCGTCCATCACCTCTTGCGTGGCGTGCGGACCGGTAACTGCCAGTACCTTGGGGTGCATCTGACGCACCAAGTTGTCGCCATTGTCAACCCTCTTGGCCCCCAGACAACCGGTCACGATCACGCGGCCATTCTCTGCCAATGCCTCACCGATAGTATCCAGGCTTTCCTTAACTGCATCGTCGATGAAGCCACAGGTGTTAACAATGACAAGATCGGCGCCCCTGAAGGTCTTGGAGGTCTGGTAACCTTCAGCGCTCAGTTGGGTCAGAATCAGTTCGGAATCGGTAAGCGCCTTCGGGCAGCCGAGACTAATAAAACCAACGGTTGGCACTCGGGACGGGGTAGAAACTACTTCACTCATGAGGCAATTGTCGCCGTTTTTACCACATCATCCGGTCCGCACCCTGCGGTATCACTACCGCTTAAGGCCAAAGGTACCCAATAGCTGCTCGGTTTGCTTTTGCATCTGCTCCTGCATTTGCTGAAACAGGTTGTTGCCCATGGTCCCCTGCACCAGGGGAGCTTGCATCTGTATCAGGGCCTGCATGTTTTTTTCTAGGTATCCGCCCATCAGGCCCTGCATCGCATGCCCATAAAAACGGATGATGTTGGAGAGCACCTCAGCGGTAAACATGGGCGTCCCGTTAGCCTCTTCCTCAAGAATGATCTGCAACAAAATGCTGCGCGTGAGGTCTTCACCCGTCTTAGCGTCCCGCACCACGCAGGGCTCGTTTTCCATGACCAATTGCTTGATCTCGGCCAATGTGATGTAGCTGGACGTGTCCGTGTCGTACAAACGACGGTTGGGGTACTTCTTAATGACCCGCTGTGTTGGCTTGCGGTCAGCGCTGGATTTGCTTTGCATGGCGAGTAAAGGTTCCCTAGTAACCACCAGTGTATTGCAGTGCAACAGATTCTACGGAATGCATCAGCCTTAATGGCACAGGATTACCCTATATGCAGACGTAAAAAAGCCCCGATTCCACAATGGAAACCAGGGCTATCCTGTTGGTAGGCGCGATTGGACTCGAACCAACGACCCCCACCATGTCAAGGTGG
>CANNRR010000024.1 GCA_947508055.1 Burkholderiales bacterium | reverse complement strand
CGACTTCTCACGCTTGAGTTCACCGAGCGCGGTCCGATTAAGATTTCCGTCGGTTTGACAGCTTGGTTTTTCCCGACGCAGGCAAGCCTGTCCGACGGATCGCCACAAATACATTCCGGCGATGAAGAGGTTCATGTTCTTGGTGTTGGTAGCGGTTGACCCCTACAACATACCGGTGTCTGACGAAGATGCAAGCCCCATCGAAGCCAGAACCAGAACCAGAACCAGAACCAGAACCAGGAACTGCGCCGCTTCACGGCTTCGATGTTTTTTATCAGGCGTATCCAAAGAAGGTTGACCGGGTAGGTGCCGCTAGGGCATTCAAGACTCAGAGGATCAACGGTGATGTCGGTGCAGCTGGCCAGCGAAGAATGTGGTGTATCAAGGCAAGATCGAGAAGCTTGCATGGCATTCCTATCAGACTGTTCGCCATGGTCACGGTATCAAACCGCGCTGTAGTTCTTCAAATCCCCATAGCGCTGTAGCTCACTGCAACAACCGCAGTACTCGCCGCGGTTTCCTCCCTCGAGGTTTATACGACGCCTGCCCTCAGGCTCGCTTTGACTCGGTCCGGTCGGCGGTCACGGGCAGGCATCCTACAAACCTAAACGGAAGCGGGTATTGGCTACTGTCCGCTTCCCAGAAGCACAACTAAAGCGATATTTCCCACCACTCAGTCTTTGTTCGTGTCGGCCTGCAAAGTGCACTGAGCCGCAATAGGCTACCGGATTTGAAACAGGCATAGACATACTGGCGCTAGAAGCGTATCGTGACCTGTCAGCAATTCAAGATTGGAGGTCCAAATGAGCAACGTGCCGAAGATCAAAGTCTCTAACACGGGAACCTTGTTAACTATTCTTCTCGCAGCGCTTGCCAATAGCGGCGCTGCAGCGGTCGAAGCAAACACCACACGCAGTATGTGTCACAACAGTGGGCCGCATCCGGTCGAGCCCTTTGGTGACCGCCCCGAACACGCCCTGCAGGTCATAGATTCAAGTTGCACGATGGAGGGCGGCCCTCTGGACGGTACGGTTCTCACACAGCAGACGATCTGGGAGTACGGGAAAGACGCGATCACGCAGCTTTCGAGTCAGGGCGTCTATCGCAAACCAGGGACGATAGCCGCATACGTCAATTCCGCTGGGACACTATTGCTCCAATATACAGATGGCCGCTTCACTGGGTGGACCGCCTCAGGCAAGGGGCGCATCGCCGCGGCCGCGGGCGGTGCCTCATCGCTGAACGGCAAGACTTACAGTTGGACGGCGCGTGCAATCGGAAACCGCAACTATGTCATCGAAACCACCTTTGACTAGGGGCCGCTGAGTTTTCCGCATTCAGTAATAGGGGAAGTTGCTTGCGGCACGCTGCTCCTGATTCCACTCAGAGGTGATGCAATATGGCTCTCTTTCAGGACATCGTTGCGACTTCGTCTGCTTTGTTTTCGGCGAAATTATTTGAGACGCCGCACTTGAGACGTTTTCTGGTTGGCGTCCTGGTCCTCATGCCAAACGCAATATCTGCCGCAACTCCGCTGCCATCTGCAACGCCGGAGTCAGTTGGTATGTCTGCAGAGCGACTGGAAAAGATTGGCACCTACTTCAAGAAAGAGGTTGCAGAAGGACGTATCCCAGGCGGGGTGATCGCAGTGGCTCGGAGCGGGAAACTGGTCTACTTTACGACTTTTGGTGTCCAGGGGCCGGCCACGAAGGTCCAGATGCAAGCTGACTCAATCTTCCGCCTTTACTCGATGACGAAACCTCTCACTAGCGTTGCTGCCATGCTGTTGGTAGAAGACGGTGCCATTCGGTTGGGTGCTCCAATTTCGAAATATCTGCCGGAATTCTCGAAAATGCAGGTTAGCGTAGCCAAGAAGGACGTGGAAGGTAAAACGACATATGAAATGGTCCCGGCCGAGAATGCCATAACAGTTCAAGACTTGCTGCGACATACATCGGGTCTCACCTATGGTCACTTCACCACCAACGCACCGGTCAAACAGGCTTACGCGCAGGCGGGCGTCCATAAACCTGAGGTGCTTGCAAACGACTATCGCATTCTGCCCGCAGCCGAGCAAATATCGGCACTCGCCAAGGCTCCGCTTGCATATCAGCCGGGGACCACCTGGGAGTATGGTCTTTCAACTGACATTTTGGGGCGCGTCATAGAGGCTGTATCCGGGAAACGATTGGGCGACTTTCTGGAGGAGCGACTACTGAAACCGCTAAAGATGGTGGACACCGGCTTCTCGGTTTCGGCAGCAAATGCGCACAGGCTTGCAGAACCTTTCGAAACGGACCCTTTCACTAAGCGCAAGTTCCCGCTCTTCAATGTCTCTACAACGCCGAACAACGATTCGGGCGGTGCGGGCGCTGTCTCGACTGCGGGCGATTATTTGCGATTCACCCAGATGCTCTTGAATGGAGGCTCTCTTGACGGTGTCCGAGTTATCAGCCCGGCCACGATTCGATTCATGGTGACCGACCAATTGGGCGATCGAAAATTTGGGCCTGGCGCAAGCGATGACTGGGCAGAGGGCTACTCATTCGGACTCGGATTCCTTGTGCGCCAGAAGGTAGGTCTGGCTGAAATCCCTGCTTCCGTTGGAACATTCGCGTGGAGTGGAGCTGGCGGCACGTACTTCTGGGTCGATCCACAGGAACAGCTTACGGCAGTACTGATGCTCCAGGTGCCGGGCCCGGCAGGTTGGTCCTATTGGACAACGATGGGAAACTTAACTTATCAGGCCATTGTCAAATAGTGCACTGAACGGAATAAACTGGCCGTCTGAACCGAGGGAAATGAGAACCGCAAGAACCAGGCATGCAGTTACCTTGTCACGACCTTTCGCGTGAACGTTTGGGAGGTTTGTAACGAAGCGCGTGTGAATGACCGCAACGGAGAGACCAGTTCGGCAAGGCGTTCAGCCGCTTGGTGTCTTTTGGAGTCCTTGGCGGTTCATCCCCTTCAACGCCCACCCAGTGGTACTTGATGGGTTCATTGGAAGTCATGGCAATCTCAGACGCTGCAACCCAAAACACTGAGCGCCTGTTGCCGGAGTTCACTACGAGCGCGGATCGCTACCATGGCACGGCTTTCGATCTGGCGCACACGCTCACGCGTGATGCCGAGGGCTTGCCCCACCTGATCCAACGTCATGTCGTGCATGTAGCGCAGGATCAAAACCATCTTGGCTCGTTCTCCTAGCCCAGCTTTGCTGGTGGTTGTTGTGTGGTGGTTCATTGGCATTCACTCGTTAAAGTTCATCGGTAAAGCTGCGCAACTTCTCACCGCGAGTGCTCGGCAAGCCTAGACGGACGCGTCCAGATCGCTTGGATCGAGCATCAACAAACGCCACGCACTCGCCCTGATCGGCCAGATCTGCAAGTTGAGCCTCGTTGAAACAGAAAGTGACGTTCTTGCCGCATTCGTTGCAGTACCGCACGTTTGAAATTGCAGTGGTGACCAGCGTTGCCCACTCTTTCGGGCATTCGTATTTCATAATGCAGAGCATGGCGATAGGTCTGGACTGTGTCGTCATTTGTCATGCTTCTTATCAGATCAATGAGCGAATCTGCCACGACGAACTAGTTCGATGGCTTGTAGCAGTAGAGTCTTGTCCTCTGATGTGGTTGCGGGGCCAGTCTGCAGGCACTTGTAGTGCAGTCGAGCGATTGCCTTGAGAATATCTGTCCGCTGTACAGCGTGTTTGCGACAGAAGTCGTTGTGACCGGCGTGCGCCACATAGGCAGTTATCAGCATCAATCAGAAATGCAATCATTGTTTTTCTCCGTTGCTCCAACTGTAGCCGACGTAAAGGCCACGGTAACCTGTCGGGCGCTCGGCGTCTGGTTGCGGACACCGTTGACCGGCGACTGGCGCTGGAGCATCAGGGCGATGCAGATTGGCAAACACAATTTCACAAATCAGCGACGATCCGTTCCCGTTCGCCGCTTACCATGCGACCAAGGAATTCAAAAGTTATGTCGGCGCCAGGACGTACATCCTAGGCAAGAAGAGCCCCAATTCTGCGTGGGGCCGCCGGCGCCATTTTGTGCTGCCCTTGCTGTTTGCAGGGCTGCTGTGAGCCGCGATGTGCGTTGGTGGCACTGTCGCCCTTCGGTTGGCGCATCGGGCGCTCAGAACGCCACGAAATGGCCTGCGGCCGATCAGGAAGAGAAGTGTCTTTGCTGGCTTATGAGCGATGAGCCACGACGTTGACCCTGTCCAGTGTCACCACAGTGGCCATCTGATCATTGGTGGCAAGCACCGATTCCTGCGAGACAGCATCGAACTTCCAGAGCATGGCGCCGTTGACGGCGACCGTCATCAGCACTGCTACCAAGAGTCCGGCGAAGCGGGTTGTGCGATTTGTGTTCATATATTCCCTTCAGTTTGAGGCCATCCTGGCCCGTTGAAGAGAATGTACGGGGGGTGGTTTTGGATTTCAAACCCATTGCGACAGACTGCGTCGTGCTGCGATAAATTGAGCCGATGCCACGACGGAGTGGGTGAAGCCTGCCTGGTGCAAGGGTCTCTTTATGGTGCTACCGTGCACTCGGGCATCGATGCCCCCGCGCTTTGTTCATTTCACGCGGTTCTACGAGATTTAGCCCGGCCTTGAGTCGGGTTCTTTTTGGCTGATGAAGTGGGCGGGATGGTACAAAACCATGTACTGCGGGCGGCATAGCGCAGGTATGACTGAAAAAGAAAAAGGGCTCGCTACTATTTGCATAGCAACGAACCCTTATCTGTATTGGTGCCGGAGAGATGAATCGAACACCCGACCTTCTCATTACGAATGACATGAAGTACCTATTTCCCTTTGTTGAATAGAGTACTACAATCTATATAAATCAACAGCTTGCAAACACATTGCTGGATAAATATCCAGACTCGTCGTTGATTGATATTCGTAGAAACAGGGTAAAAGTGGCTACGCAGTGGCTACGCAGACTTTACCAAAGTAAAGGGGTATTCATGGGGCGACCAAAAAAGACGGATGCGCCAGACTTGAGCGAAGCGCAAGAACTGACTGCCGGGTTAATAGAGCGTCTTACTTGCCGCACCGATATAAAGACACAAGCTTTCCTGCGCGATACCAAAGCGCCGGGATTGCGGGTGCGCGTCTCCAACACTGGTGCTAAGTCGTTTGTGTTTGAGGCCAAGCTAAACCGCCAGACCATTCGCCGCAGCATTGGGGATGTTCGCGCGTGGACTATCGAGGCCGCTAGAAGTGAGGCAAACCGACTACGCGTTACCCTTGATACAGGCATCGACCCGCGAGAGGTAGAGCGAGACAAACTGACCGCCGCTGTCGAAAAGCACGCCGCTGCCGCCGCCCATGCCCTGACCGTGGGAGAGTTGTGGCCTCGCTATCTTGCTGAAGGTAAGCCCAAACGCAAAGACGCATGGAAGCCGCGGTACCGTGCTGACCTTGAGGCCATGGCGGGTGCTGGTGGTATCAAGAAGGTGAGAGGGCAGGGCGTAACAAGACCGGGGCCGCTCTATCCGCTGCTGGCGCTGAAATTATCCGATGTGACAGAGGATGCGCTGCAAATCTGGTTTGAGCGCGAGGCTAAGGCTGGTAGGCATCAAGCCACGAGAGCTTTGATGATGTTTCGTGGGTTCCTGCGCTGGAGTTCTGCTCGGCCTGAGTACCGCAAACTTATCGACCGTGACGCTGGCAAGGCGCCTGCCATTCTGGAAAACTTACCACGGAATACAAAGCGAACGGATGTACTCGGTGTCGCCCAGTTGCCCGGTTGGTGGCTGGGAGTGGAACAACTGAGAAACCGCACAGCCAGCGCCTACCTGAAGGCATTGGTGTTAACCGGCGCACGAAAGGAAGAATTAGCCGCTCTGACATGGGCGAATGTAGATTTTCGATGGCGAAAACTGACCATTGCCGACAAGTGGGAGCTAACCCGAACTATCCCCCTGACGCCCTACCTCGCGCAACTGTTGGCGACCCTGCCAAGGGTGAATGATTGCGTGTTTGCTAGTACGAGTAAATCAGGGCGAATCACCGACGCACGTTCAAGCCACAACAAGGCATTGCGGAGTGCTGCGATTGACCACGTTACTTTTCATGGTTTACGCCGCACATTTACTCAACGCGGTAGAAGCGTAGCTCCTGCTGGCGCTGTGGCTCAGATTGAGGGACACCAACCAAGTGCAACTGCTGAGGGTTACGCTGTTTTGCCCCTTGACGATCTAAGACCATACGCAGAGCAGATCGAGGCACGGATTCTTGAGCAAGCCGGGATCGTTTTTGATGCCAAGGCCGTGCCGGGTACGCTGCGTGTGGTGGCTTAAACTGCTTTGCCCAGATAGTCTGATCCAACCGCTCAGATGAAACGCCAGACACCCCGCTGGCCTGCTGATGGTACTTGATGCGGGGTTGCATACGGGACGTCGAATGTGGGGACACAGCACAATAAGCTATGGTGAGTTGACTGACATACTGGAATGCACCTCGGACGATGTGCAGCGATTCGTAGAAGATCAGGATTTGAACCCAGTCATAGTTGACTCTACTGGGCATTCAAGTCCTTTTCGGTTGGGAAATATTGGGCTGTACAAGGTTAGTGTTGATGGAGCTGTGACCAGCGCTGTTGACCAAGCGAAATTGGGAATACTCCGGTTTGAAAATTCGGATGTCGAGCGGTTCGCGCCAATTTGGTTTCGCTCTGTTAGACGTAGGACAGTAATCAAACAATTACTTCGGCAGGAAGTAATCGAGCCTCCGGTTGATGCAGTGACATTAGCAGTTTTCCCAAAGGACACATCGAAGCCGAACCCCGAGGCGCCATTGCCGTTATCAACTGCCGACGTAGCGTTTTGTTTCAATGGTTTGCAGTGGAAATCAGAACAGGAATGGAAAGCCGCGCTTGGAAAGAAGAAATTATGGCTTCAAGCCTGTTGTGTTTCTCCCGGCACCCGGGGGCGCGGTGGTAGCCCAAAGCTATGGAACCCGGTGCTGATCGGTGCGGCATTGGTGTCCCGGGACTATGTGAAACCGAATAGTGTGAGAGCCAAGTTCAGAGTGAATCATTTGTTGCGGCCGTGGTTTGAATCGTGGAAGGACTACGAGGCTGATAACTTTTCTACTGAATAAAACACGCGCAAAACCCCGGGGGTAAACCCCGGAATTTGCGGGTGAAACGCCGCAAACCCTCATGGATACTGGGTTTTAGAACCCCGGGTGTATTCGCCTAAATGCGGGGTTTTCAAAGTTCGCACCATACCTAGCCTGTGCTGCTGGGTTTGGAGAAAGAACATGAAAACTGCAACGCCTTCACCGCAGCTGATGAAATTGCTAAAACCGTACCTTTTCGACGTCGCCGAAAAGCAGGAATGCGAAAATTTCAACCCGCCATTCCCACCACTGGCGCTGGTAACGAAGCCTAACCTAACCACTGGTGAGCTTGCCTATTATCTGAATCGTCGTCCCCAAACACTTAGGGGCTGGGCCTGCCACTCTGGAACTGGGCCGATGGTGCCAAAGCGCATCGGAGGACTGCTGGCATGGAACACCATGGAAGCCAAGGCACTTGCCGGGGTGACAGTATGAAATATGAACTTATCACTGCCGCGGATTGCGCTGAGCAGGTAGGTTGCTTACAAAAATTCCCACGTGGTCGGGCCAGCAATGCGGCGATCAGGGATCAAATTCTGAAACCTCTTGTCGATGTAATTCTGAAAGAACGCGAAAAGATGGGCTTTGCACCCACGTTGCGCGGCTGGGGTTATGTCCTTGAGGGACTTGGCATTTGCACCAAAGGCGACTTCGGCACCGTTCAGGACCGAATCACCCTTGCCAGAAAAAACGGGATGCTTCCGCTAGAGATCACTGCGGAAGATGCCACTCGCATCGCTTCCAAAGCGTCAGTCATATCCGATGACCTGGAAACACTGATCCGCGCCTATCTGAAAAGTGTGCCCCATGAGTACGCAACGTCAACCATAGAAGAACACTCTGGCGTCCACCTGGAACTTGTCGTTGAAAAGCTCGATCTGGTTGGTTTGCTGAAACCGATGACCGACAGGTATGCGATACCAGTGACGTGCCTGCGTGGGTGGACGGATATGCACTCAAGGGCCGCATTGCTCAAGCGTGCTGCTGAATACGACGTGCCGATGGTGGTCTTGATGTTTGGAGACCATGACGTTGGCGGTCTGAGCATCACGGATTCGTTCAAAGCTAACCTAAATGACGTATTCACTGCAACGCGCCTGGACGCCATGCCTGACCTGCACCTGGAGCGTGTCGGATTGAATGCCGAGGACATAGAGAGACTAGGCTTGCTTTGGATTGACGGTCTGGAAACCAGCAGCGGCAAGGACCTGTCCGATCCCGGTCATAAGAACCATCTGGATCGCAACGTTCAGGACTACCTCAAGAAATTTGGTGCGCGTAAGTGCGAGGCAAATGCATTGTTGCGCGACCCAAAAGCGGCAAAACAGATATTGCTTGGTGCTGTGAGGAAGTATGTCTCTGATGAAGCCCTTGCTGATTTTGAGGAACGGCGGCGTCTTGATCGGCAATCTGCCAACCAGGCGGTCAAGAAGGCGCTGGCTGCAATCGATGGTGAGGTGGATCGTGGATGAATTTCTTAAAGACCACCACCCTGATCCCGTGGCCCTCCAACGGAACGCGAAAGTGATTCGCCCAACACTTTCACTGAACTCCAAGAAGCAACTGCCCAGCACTGCGGTCGATCCCAGACAACTGAACCTGACTCTCCCTTCACAACAGGGCGATGAATCAGAGCCGTTGTATGTGGATGTAAGCAGAAAGCCAAAGAACGGCACCACTACAAAGGCAATTCCACAAACCGTCATGGCGAGACTCTGCGATGCACTCAGGTGCCATTGCGCTGTCTTCATCCAGTTGCGCTGCGGCGTCGGGTACATGGGTGTGCCTGTGGAACTCCGAGATGGTTGGGCAATTCTCACCAACGCATCGATTCACGGAACCCAGAAGTCTTACAAGGTAACGGAATTGGCTATTCAACTCGGCGATTGCGGACAAATCGCTCACGTGCGATCCATAGGCAATGACGACATCGTGACTGCCATCAGCATTGAAGGCGAGGTGGCTCATGGATGAGTTTCTTAAAAACCATGCTCAGCCAGCGGCTGAAACCCCGAATGGGGCAGCGATGGCATCCACCAACGAAAAAAGCCCGTGTGCTGGTAACACCGGGCCTTTAGAAAATCACTCATTCAACTGTCGTGATGATCCCCTCCAGCGAGGTGCAAGTAAAGCTTTACTCAAGGCGCAATTCGCACACGCTGGCTACCTTGTCTATGACGACGGCGATGGCGACTTCTTTGTTGTAAGAGTTGACTGGCTCATGTCTCGGTATTGCAGCAACTTTGCGGCTTTGGTGGCCTTTGCTCGGATTGTGGGGTTGCAATGATTAACGACGCCCTCGACCAATTCATGCAGACCATTGCGGCGGCGGGACTGACACCACCGACCGAAATCCTCGATGACGGCAAGTTCCATCGTTTCAGCACCAACGGCAAACTCAGTCATAAAAGCGGCTGGTACATGCTGCACACCGACGGCATAGCCGCAGGCGCGTTTGGCGACTGGCGCGAGGGCTTTACGCAGAACTGGTGCAGCAAGACTGACATCGCCATGACCGACGCGGAGCGCCTTGCTCACCGTGAGCGCGTCAAGACCATGCAGCGCCAGCGCGAGGACGACCTGGCACAGCGCCAGCAATCGGCAGCAGCAGACGCACTCCAACGCTGGACGGTAGCAACGCCCTGCAATGAGCACGACTACCTGCATCGTAAGGGCATCCAACCCCATGGTGCAAAGACCGAAGGCGACAAGTTGCTGATCCCAATGCGCGACACGGCGGCCAAGGTACACAGCTTGCAGACCATCGCCCCAGACGGCACCAAGATGTTCATGTCAGGTGGCCGGGTCAAAGGCTGTTACTTCAGCATTGGTAAACCCAAAGGCGCGCTGATTGTGTGTGAGGGGTTCGCCACCGGCGCAAGCATTCATGAATGCACTGACCATGCCGTTGCCATCGCCTTCAACGCAGGGAATCTGGAGGCTGTCGCGCTGGCGCTGCGCAGCAAGTACCCGACTCTGAAAATCATCATCGCTGCAGATGACGATCACCAGACCCCTGGCAACCCGGGCATGACCAAAGCCACGTCAGCGGCGCAAGCATCAGGTGCTGCCCTCGCCGTACCCGTCTTTGAGGTAGCAGCATGAACGACATGACCGACTTCAACGACTTGCACCTATTGGCGGGGCCGGACGCCGTAAAGGAGTGCATAGATTCCGCTGTCAATTCAGCTGAATCACCCGCAATTGATACACGCAATACAGGCCAGTTAGCCGCATGGCCATCGCCCAGAGAAATCAGAACCGATCTTCTCCCAGCGCCAATGTTTGATGCAGAAGCCCTGCTACCGGCACCACTTGCGGACTTCGTTCTCGATGAGGCCGACCGCATGCCCTGTTCACCAGATTACATCGCAGCGGCGCTGATCGTCTGCCTGGGTTCGGTCATTGGTGCTCGCTGCGCCATCAAACCCAAGCGCCGGGATGACTGGATCGTCACCCCGAACCTCTTTGGCGGCATTGTGGGTGATCCGTCTTCAAAGAAGTCACCCGCTCTGGGCACCGTGACGCGGTTTCTTGACCGGCTGGAAGCCAAAGAGGCCGAAAAGCTAGAGGACACCAAGAAGGTATTTGAAGCAGAAAAAGCAGCCTTTGAGGCGCACGAGTCCGCGGTCAAGGCCACCATGAAGAAGGCAGCCAGCGGCAAAGCCGACCACGTGAGAATGAACGCCGCCATTGCGGACTTGCAAGACCTGCAAGCCCCTGAAGAACCCAGAGAGCGGCGCTTCAAGACCAACGACTCCACGGTGGAAAAGCTGGGGGATTTGCTGGTGCACAACCCGCAGGGCATGCTGGTCTATCGGGATGAGTTGATTGGCCTGCTTGCGTCCTGGGAAAAGGAGGGTAGAGAAGGCGATAAGGCGTTCTATCTGGAGGGCTGGAACGGTACTGCAAGTTTCAAGATTGACCGAATTACGCGCGGCAGCCTGCACATTAAGAACCTGTGCATCTCAGTATTCGGCGGCATCCAGCCGGAATTGCTGGAGCGCTATCTTGCCGGAATTGCCAACTCACTGGACAACGATGGCCGCATCCAGCGCTTTCAGGTGATGGTGTACCCCAACGCCGTCGCATGGGCGTGGCGCGACCGCTACCCTGTCAAGGGCGCACGCGAGGCGGTGCGTGACGTATTTGACCGGCTGGCCGTGTTCGACCCTTTACAGGACGGTGCAGCCCCAAATGACGACTTTGTGAAACTGCCGTACTTCTGCTTTGACGACGCGGCACAGGACATCTTCGTGGAGTGGTGTACCGAGTTGTACATGGTTCACATCGCCGCTGAGCAAGACCCATTGATGCAGCAACACTTCGGCAAGTTTGAAAAACTGTTCTGCTCCATCGCGCTGATCCTACATCTGGCCGAGGGATCTATCGGCCCAGTCACGGCCAACAGCGCATGGCGTGCAGCCGCCTGGTGCGACTACCTAACTGGCCATGCACGGCGCATCTATGGCTTGGTGGAGGCCGCCAAGGTGACCAGTGCCCGCATGGTAAGCCGTCGACTGGCTGAGGGCAAGTTGGATGACGGCTTCACGGTGCGTGACATGGTACGCAAGCAATGGTCTGGTGTGACCACCGTCATGCAGGCTGAAACTGCACTGGGCATCCTGGAGGAAAACGGCCATGTGCAGAGCCAGGAAGGTATCAACCCAGTGGGTCGCCCGACCGTCCGCTACTTCGTCAACCCCCAGATCAAGAAGGTGGCGAAATGATCACCTGGACGGAACGTGCAAAGGCGGCAATTTCACAAAAGGGCCAGACCGGCACTGCCAAAACTGACAAAACGACTATTTTGAGGCTTTTGGCAGTTTCGTCAGTACCTACTGAGGCCGTTTCTGCAAAGCCCGAGGGACTTTCGTCAGTTTTGGCAGTGCCCTCCCACGCTGTAATGGAAAAGCACGACTCCTCCATTGGGGTGGTCGAAGATCCCGACCGCTGGTGCTGGCCCCATTCTTACGCCATGAATGGCGCGGAGATTGACACCTTCGCGGCGCTCCTGCACAGGTTCACGGACAAGGGCTTGCCACGTGCCGACAGCGAAGCACTGGCCGGCAAACTGGTGCTGCGGAATCGCGGATCAGGCGAAGACCGATGCGTTTGCATGGAGTGCAGGCATTTTGCCGGGCATGGGGCGATGTCATGGCGCTGTGGCAACTGGAAGATGGCTCGTATCGCCCAGCGTTCTAGTGACGCGCAATTGCCTGCTGATTTTGTCGTGCTATTTCAGCGTTGCTACGGATTCACAAAGCATCAGATACCCCATCAGCGCAATGAAAGAGAGGGCGATGCACCAAGATAAAGATCAAACCCACCACCGACCCAATAGTGCCAACTCTTTTATGAAAGATCAATATCATGACCCCAAATTCCACCCAGTTCACGATGAACAACCACGCAATCCGAAGGCATTTTGTAGAAAACCCTTCACATTACACAAAGCGAGATCCAAAAAGCATCCTTCAACTCGAAGGTTTCCATGTGACACAGGGAGGTGACGACGTACTACGCCCCGACGAAGACGGTGATTGCCTACATGCAGGACCACCTGTTGTACTCATACATGGGGTCACCGTGCGCGTGCGGATTCCAGAAGATGCCGCTCTGAAGGATGCCATTCGCCAACTCAAAAAGCTTGCCGACTGGCTAGAGAGAAACCCTGACCTCATGGATCTCGCCATGCCCATTAAGGCACGGTTTGACTACGATGCCGACTCAGGTATCCCTTGCCAATTTGAAACAAGCGCCAAGCACTTCGATTGAGGATTGCCATGACCATTACTGTCAAAACTGACGTAATGGTCAACAACACCCCCTGCCTACGAAGTTGTCCGCTTCAACACCATGAGGCAGAGCATCCTGACCATCAGCGCCCGCTTTCGGGCGATCCAGTTTTATGAGTTGATGTTCCGGCTAACCGACGTTGGTGGAATTCGGCCTTGTGCCCATAATCGACATTGGTTTTTCTGAACTGCCCGCCCGATACCAGACATTGAACGTCCCGCTCGATGTTCTTGGATCGATGGCTCAGTTGGCTTCGTGGTTTTGCTTGAAGCTGCCGACCAATTGGCGGCAGCCAATCCACATTGCTGGCACCGACAGCGCAGACGCGGTTGACGATGTAGACTCACCCGCATTATGGCCAGCAAGATGACCGCCAATTTTGTAGCTCAAATTTGACTTGAGGCACGCTCATTTTGCTTACGGAATCTGCACCATGATCAACTTTCGCCTTATGCGCCATCTTTGGCTGTTTTTAGCCGTGGCGGAAGAGCAAAACTTCAGCCGAGCCGCAAAGCGTCTTGGAATGAGCCAACCTCCGCTGACAGAACAGATCCAGATTTTGGAGCAGGCTCTCAAAGTAAAGCTATTTGAGCGTTCAAGCAAAGGCGCGCGTTTGACCCCCGTTGGTCAAGCAATATTGCCAGCTGTACGCAGATTTGCGTTACAGATGGAAGAATTAGACTTGGCCGTGCGAGAGGCTGCCTGCGGAAAGAAGGGGACTTTGACGATCGGCGCAATCTCATCAGTGATGCTTGATGCGGCATTACCGTTGATCGGTAAGCTTCGTTTGACGAACCCAGAAATTTCGATTTCAGTGCGCGAAATAGACAGCGCTGAGGCTGTGTCCGCAATTCAGGCTGGGCATATCGATATCGCCTTTGCACGATTGCAGGGAGATCTTGGTGCTGACATCATGTCTAGGCCACTTTCTCAAGATCGATTAGCGGTAGCTCTGCCTGCAGATCATCGCCTCGCCGGCGCGCGTTCCATTAGACTTAAGCAACTTGATGATGAACCGTTTGTGATGTTTAGGCGTGAGATTAGTCCAGTCTACTTTGACAGCATAATTTCGAGCTGCCAAAAGCTCGGACTTTCACCACGAATCTTGCACTTTGTCCGCAATATTTCGTCACAAATGGCATTGGTCGGCTTTGGTCAAGGTTTGGCTTTAGTCCCTTCTCGTTCTAGAGATTTGGCACCTCCCGGTGTTGTAGTTCGTCGAGTTGCTGAAAAAATTGAATTGATCACAACGGCAGCGGCATGGAGTAGGACTGCGAAAAATCCGGTCCTGCCACTGGTGATCTCAACGTGGGGATGGTAGGGCGACCCCTCGGTTTTGCGTCGCCGATCGAAGTAGACCGGCTAGGCACCCAACCGATTTGTGTTTCAGGTTCAATCTAAGTTCTTAGAGCTGGTGCGCCGTCAGCAGAAGGTTGGTCTCGGTAGTGGCTATGCCTTCGATCCGGCGGATACGCATCATTACCAAATCAAACGCCTCAAGTGTATCTGCGCGGATACCGACCACGAAATCCCATCGACCATTAGTGCTGTGCACCGACTGCACAGCAGGATCGCCCCGCAACGCGCGCAGCACGGCTTCGTCACAGTTGCTTTCCACGGCAATCAACATGAGCGCGCCAATTCTGTGTTTCTCAACTTGTGGTTTAAGGCGCACCGAGTAACCAACTATGTTGCCGTCGGCCTCCATGCGAGCAATGCGATTTCGCACAGTCCCTCGCGCTAGGCGCAACTTCTTGGCTAAATCGACCACACTGGTCCGGGCGTCGGCTCGTAGCAGACCTAGCAATTCACGATCAATGTCATCCATAAGGTGTTGGCAAATGAGCAGTCAACATGGGCAAGTGAGAGACTTGACCACGACCTGTCCGGAGCATCCAGTCATTTCTCAGTGTGAGCGAAGGTCAGACAAGAAGGCGCGAGCTCGGTCGCTCTTGGGATGCGAGAAAAACTCTTCGGGAGTGTCGGACTCAACCAAGCGCCCCTGGTCCATGAACCAGACCTGATCGGCCACCTCACGCGCGAAGTTCATTTCGTGACTGACACACATCATCGTCATTCCGTCTCGTGCCAGGCTCTTCATAACCTGAAGAACTTCGCCAACCATTTCGGGGTCAAGCGAACTCGTAGGTTCATCGAACATCATGACGGGCGGATCCATCGCCAAGGCTCGTGCGATTGCCACCCGTTGTTGCTGACCACCCGACAGTTGTCCTGGGTAAGCGTCAATTTTCTCCGCGAGACCGACTCGATCCAGCAGTTCCAGCGCGCGAGTCCTTGCGTCCGATCGCTTCCTCTTAAGCACATTGACTGGCGCAAGCATGATGTTGTCCGCCACTGACAAGTGAGGAAACAGGTTAAAGCTCTGGAAGACGAAACCTATGTGGCTACGAAACTTATTTAGGTCAAGAGAGGGGGAATGCACGTTCTGACCGTCAAACTCAATCGTCCCCTTTTGAATAGGTTCCAGCCTATTCACTGTCCTCAAAAGTGTCGACTTACCCGAACCCGATGGCCCGCAGACGACGACCACCTCACCCTTAGTAACTTCGGCGTCGATGTTGTTGAGTGCGTGGTAGTCGCCGTACCACTTGTTGACACCCTTGAAGTTGATCATCGGGGTATTGGTTCGGTTGCTGGTCATATGAGTGGTGCGCGAGTCAGAGTTAAGCCGCCGGAAGTACCTTGGCGTTGGTATGGGCTGACGCTGCTTTTGACTTTGCGGTGCCGGCCCTTTTTGCTGCGATGCGACCTTCCATGTGGCGCGCGAACTGTGTGAGCGAGAAGCAAAGCGCAAAGTAGATCGCTGCCAGAATGAAGTACACCTGAAACGGCTTGATTAACAGGGTGCTATTGATCTGGTTCGCTGCAAAAGTCAGTTCATTAACGCTGATGACGTACCCCAGCGATGTCTCCTTGATGGTGGAGACGAACTGACTGATCATGGCAGGCACCATGTTGTAAAGCGCCTGCGGCAAGAGCACTTTTGTCATTGCTTGCATGTAACTCAGACCCACGGCTCGTGCTGCTTCCTCTTGCCCTTGCGGCAATCCCTCAAGACCGGCGCGCACGATCTCCGCGAGATAAGCGGCTTGGTAGATGACGAGAGTCACTACCATGGTCGTGAAGCCGCCGACAGTGCGCCCGATTAGCAGCGGTACGAAGAAGTAAACCCAAAATATAAACATGACCAGCGGCACACCGCGAACCACGTAAATCAGGGCCATAGCCGAACGCCGCAACCAGGCAAACGGACTTATGCGGGCAACCGCAATGCACACGCTTAGGGGAAATGCTAGCAACAACCCCAACAGCGACAATAAAACGGTGATCGCCAGGCCACCGAGTGGACCGGTGGGATACTGGCCGATGAGAAGCAGCATCCAGTTATCGCTAAGGATGGTGAATACGTCACCCACTTTTCACCTCGCCTTGATTCGATAGCGGTCTTCGAGCATGGTCCCTGCTCCCATGATTAGCAGCGACACCATAAGGTAAGCCATGGTTGAGAACAGGTATACCTCGACAGTCTGGAACGACTGACTCTCGATTTCTCGGGTCGCGTAAGTCAGTTCCGCTACACCGATCGTCATGGCCAAGCTGGTGTTCTTAAAGAGAAGTACCGTGTGGCTGATCAGAGTAGGGAGAGCAATTCGGATGGCTTGCGGCAACACGACAAGTCTCGATGACTGTAGGAAGCTTAAGCCAAGCGCACGAGACGCCTCCACTTGCGATTTCGGTATCGATCGAATACCACCTCGCAAACTCTCCGAAATGTAGGCCGCCGCGCACAGTCCAACCGCAATGAAGGCGAACAGAAACTCGCTGTTGTGCGTGTTGAACCAATGCTGCACGTCCTTCGGTAGCAACGCCGGTATCCCGAAATACCAGATGAAAATTTGCACCAGCATGGGTACGTTTTGATGAACTTCGACATAGGTGGCTACAAACGTCTGAGCGATGCGACTATTGCTCATCCGGATCATGGCCAGAACTGTGCCAACAACGACTGCAAGCAACCATGCCAGTGCAGTTAGTTCAAACATGGTGGCCAGGCCATTGAGGATCATGCGCGGATATTCATCGCGCAGCAGAACCGAAAAGTCCAGCTTGACACTCATGGCGTGGCCACCCGATACAGGGCAAGCTTAGTTAGCCTTTGATCTGCTCAATTTTGAAACCACGCTGCATTTTGTAGAGGGTATTGAGGCCCATCCACTTGTTGAAGATCTGCAGCGCTTCGCCTGACTTATCGATCGACTCCAGGGTACTGTTTACGTGCTTGATCAGGCTTGCCTCTTCTTTGCGCATGCCAATGCCCCAGGGTTCCAAAATGAGGGAAGGTTCCACGATGACAATCGGAGTAGTGGCTTCAGACTGCTCCCTCCACTTTACCAGCCCCAATTCAGAGGCGGCAAAGCCATCTGCCTTACCCTGCTGCATCGCCAGCAAGGCGCTGACGGGATCTTGGTACGTTACGGTTGTGGCATTGGGAATCGACTTGCGAACCGCAATTTCCGAAGTTGAGCCCTTGGTAGCACTCACACGTTTGCCGACGAAATCTTTTAAGGTGGTGAGTCCACTGTCTTTTCTGGCGGCGATCTTTTGCTCACTGGCAAAGTACTGGTGACTGAAGGCAATCTGCTCGGCCCGCTCTGCTGTCCAACCCAAGTTGGCGATAACCAAGTCAACGCGACCCTGCTGCAGTTCCGGGATGCGCGCGGCTACAGAGATCATCTTTACTTCCAGTTTTACACCGAGCGATTTGGCCATGACTTTGCAGAAATCGACGTCGTAGCCCTGAATCTCTCGTGTTTTCGGGTCGGGAGCGCTGAAGGGTTCTGCAGTCCCCAAAGTACCGCAGACGAGGAGGTTCTTTGATTTGATGTCTGCCAGTTGATCGGCGGATGCCGAAATCGCAATAAGTGCCAAACAGGCGCCAGCGACGAGGGAGGATACAGTTTTGAGCATGATTTTTCCTTATGAAAAGCAGGTTTGAAGGATGGATGGGCGGGACTTAAGCCAGTGCACGAACTGCGTCATGGATGGCCCGGCAGCCCTCCTCGATCTGTTCAATGGAGGTTGCAAACGACATACGCAGATACGGTGACAGGCCGTAGGAGGTGCCATCAATTGTGGCCACATTGGCCGCTTCGAGAAAGTACATCATGACATCGATGTCGGACGAGAGCACTTTGCCCTGCGGCGTTGTTTTGCCCATCAAACCGTCAACGCAGGGGAACACATAGAAGGCGCCGTCGGGCACTCCGCACTCGATTCCAGGAATGGATTGAAGTATCTGGACCATTCGGTCCCTGCGACCGAAAAAGAGGTCTGCAGCTTCCTTAACGCAGTCTTGTGGCCCGTTGAGTGCGACAACTGCAGCGACTTGTCCAGCGGCAGAACAGCAAGATGTGCTCTGCGAAATCAGCGTTGAAATGGCTTTGATTAGCGGCGCTGGTCCTGCGCCATACCCGATTCGCCATCCGGTCATGGCGTAGGCTTTGGAGACGCCATTAACGATGAGTGTTCGCGACGCCAGAGTTGGCGCCACGTTCAGGGGTGAAACATGCTTCGCAGCCCCGTAGACAAAATGCTCGTAGATCTCATCAGTCAAAAGCCAAACATCCGGATGTCTGAGCAGTACTGCGCAAAGCGCCTCCATTTCCTGCCGGTTGTACACCGCGCCAGACGGATTGTTTGGCGTGTTGAGTACCACCCACCGTGTCTTTTCACTAATCGCAGCCTCGAGCGTCGCAGGCGAGAGTTTCAGCGCGTTTTGTGAGTTGCCTGTTGCGATGACGGGAACGCCACCGTTGATGGCGACCATGTCTGGGTAGGAAACCCAGTAGGGGGCGGGGATGACGACTTCGTCGCCTTCATTCAAGGTTGCCGCGAAGGCATTGAATATGACGTGCTTGGCGCCTGCACAAACGACGATGTCCTCGGCTTTGAACGATAGCTGATTCTCGCGTTCAAGCTTTCCCGCTATCGCCTGCCGCAGGGCAGGTATTCCGTTTGAGGATGTGTACTTGTTCTGCCCGCGCATTATGGCCTCGACCCCGCCCTGAACGATATGCGCCGCTGTCGGGAAATCTGGCTCTCCAATGGTGAAGTCTATGATCTTCTTTCCGGCTGCGCGCAGACTATCTACTCGTATCTTGGCAGCCATGCTGGGCGAAGGTTTGACGGTTTTCAGGCGGTCGGCGAGCAAGCTTCTCAAGTGATCTCCAGTGCAGTAGTGAGAAATGGTTTTCTATAGGCTGTGGGGTGAAAGGGAATTTTTCAGGAAGGATTGCTGTTGGTGACAACCCTTGTTTCTGCCGCCCAGATTCCCAGCGCGATGGCCTTGACTTCCAATTCAGTGATGTTCTTGTCTAGTTGCATTTCATTGCTTGGGTATGCGGGCTTCCCGGACGATGCCTCGGTAGAGATCGGACTCGGCGCGCAGAAAAGCGGTAAGGGAATCGCCAGTCAGCACTTTTGGCTCCAGTCCCATGGCGACGTATCGTGCCTGCAGCACGGCATCCTGATTCGCTTGCTGAATGGCGCCGACCAACCGACTTCGTACGTTGGGCGGCAAGTTGGCGGGACCGAGCACGACATACCAACTGTAGAAGCGAAAACTGCCAAGTCCCGATTCCTCCGCAGTCGGAATCTCCGACACCTCGGGCAAGCGCACTTCGCTGGCCACCATGAGCGCCCGCAGTCGGCCGGAACGAATCTGCGGCAGCGCGGTTTGTATTGGATCGAACAGGGCGCTGACGTGCCCGCCGACAAGGTCGTTCAGCGCATCGGCATTGCCCTTGTACGGGACCATCAAGATGTCGGTTGCTGTGGTTTTGTTGAACATCAGCGCGGCCAGGTGCGCAGCCGCGCCTGTTCCGGTTGTGGCAAAGGTCACCTTCTTTGACTGCGTGCGAGCAAGGTTGACAAACTCTTGCAGATTCGACACTGGAAGATCCTTGTTTACGAGCAGCACCAGTGGGCTCTTGGCCACCAAAGCGATCGGCGTGAAGTCCTTGTCGCTGTCGTATGGGAGCTTTTCATGTACGTGGGGGTGGATGGAAAAGCTCGACGGATTGAGTGTCAACGTATACCCGTCAGGCGCAGCTTTGGCGACATCACCTAGCCCGATCGTGCCGTTGCCCCCAGGCTTGTTGAAGATCACTACCGGCTGACCCAGGATGTCTGAGAGCTTTTGCGCCAATGGCCGCGCTACCGAATCGGCCGACCCGCCTGCCGGAAACGATACGATCAGCTTGATTGGGCGCTCGGGCCACTCAGAGCCCACAGCGGCAGTACCGGCACAGCAAAGGAGTACTGCCACAAACAATCTAGCTGCGTTTACCATGTTGCTTTCACATCGAATTAGTTGCGCCGACGTGAATGTCTCATTTCCCCCGAGTTACTCAAAATACGAAGATCGGATCGTCACCATAGGGGTTTCCTATGGAAATGTCCGCGGCTGCTGACGAATCTGTCGTCCACCGCGTCAAATTGCAGTTTCAACACAGCAGCAAATTTTCGTCACGTCAAAGTTTGACTCCAATCGAACTTGGGTCTCCTGCATGCCTCCAGTCGCAGATGTCGTCCAATAGTCAACTCCTGCCTGCGGAAAGGAGGGGACTTTGACGATCGGCGCAATCTCATCAGTGATGCTTGATGCGGCATTACCGCTGATCGGTAAGCTTCGTTTGACGAACCCAGAAATTTCGATTTCAGTGCTCGCAATAGACAGCGCTGAGGCTGTCTGCTCAATCCCCGATCGGTTCGCGATGCGGCTGTATCGACAAAATCTCCGGCTGCATGTATCTGTGCCTTGGGTTGATTGTTGATCTTCATACCTACTTCGTTGCTCGCTAAACCACCAGGGGCAGGTGTATCAGGTCAATCTGGCACGGGGGGGGTGGCGCATGGGTCAAAAAGTGCGACAAATTGGCCATTGTGTGACCTTGTTGTTGACCCGACTGTTCTCTACGATCATGCCTTAATGAGAGCGCGGCAATCCTGCCGCGTCAGCTTTACGGACTGAGCATGGTTGACTATATCGGCATGAGCGAAATCAAAAGAATCGTCAACAAGATTGGTGTCGGGGCGTTCATTGAACACCTCGCCGAAGCAATAGAGGACGACTATCGCCGCTGGGGCGAGTTTGACAAGATGCCACGCACCGCTCATCACTCTCCTGAGGGAGTGATCGAGTTGATGCCCATTAGCGATGGGCGCCTGTACTCGTTCAAGTACGTCAATGGTCACCCAAAGAACACGGCCGCTGGCCTACTCACTGTAACTGCCTTCGGGGTGTTGGCGGACGTAGACACTGGTTACCCACTGTTGCTCTCTGAACTTACACTGACTACTGCGCTTCGGACAGCTGCGATGTCCGCACTAGCCGCGCGTTGGATGGCACGCAAGACAAGTTCGTCGATGTCACTGATCGGTAACGGCGCGCAAAGCGAGTTTCAAGCTATTGCATTCCACCGCATGTTAGGCATAAAGGAGTTGCGTCTTTTTGACGTGGACCCCCTGGCCACTGCCAAGCTAGAGCGCAACTTGCGCGAATTGCCGGAGTTGTTCGACCTAAGAATCGTGTGTTGTGCCTCTATAGCCGAAGCTGCATTCGGAGCGGACATCATCACGACTGTGACGGCTGACAAGCGGAACGCCACTATCCTCACGCCGTCAATGATTCTGCCGGGGGTGCACATCAACGCCGTAGGCGGAGATTGTCCCGGCAAGACTGAACTGCACGCAGACATTCTTACTCTTGCAAATGCGCGCATTGTCGTCGAGTACGAACCGCAGTCGCGTATCGAGGGCGAGATACAGCAGCTGCCCGAGGACGTGCCAACGATAGAGTTCGCAAAGGTGGTGCGCGGCGAAGCAGCCGGGCGAGAGACGGACGATGAAGTGACAATCTTCGACTCTGTAGGCTTTGCGCTGGAGGACTATTCCGCATTGCGCATGCTGCACAGTCTGCTGCGCGAGTATCCTGAGATTCATCGCCAGATCGATCTGGTTCCACGCTTGCCCGATCCAAAAGACCTTTTTGGTGGTGCGCTGGGCTCCTCTGCAGGTCGCCGCCTGCGTTTGGCAGCGTGACGAGTCATGTGGTGTTGCAATCGACTACCACTGCAGGCATTATTCGACACTGGCTTCAGGCAGAAATTCCAGCGGCGGAGGCAAAACACAATTGGTCAGTGCCGAATTTGCGGGCCGCTACTATCTGGCCTCGTGGCTCCACATTAAAGAGAAATATAGGAATATCACAATGCACTATGGATTACGCATTTTGAAGCGCAGACGCGCAGTAGACTTGGCTTTGGCTGCAAAGTTTCTGGAAGTTCCAGTGGCCAACGTAAGTGACTGCATGGCGCGGATGACTGCCGCAGGCGCGCGCCTGCGGCCCATGCACGCCGGGGGTCAGATGGCTGGGCCCGCATTGACGGTAAAGACACGCCCGGGAGACAACTTGATGGTCCACAAGGCACTGCAAATGGCAACGCCGGGCGATGTGATCGTCGTAGACGGTGGAGGAGACCTAACAAATGCGCTCATCGGCGAGATCATGGTTGGCGATGCCATGCGACAACGCTTGGGGGGGATCGTGATCAACGGAGCGATCCGTGATGCAGATATCCTCCGAGGCTTCGAATTCCCAATCTTCGCGGCAGGGGTGACTCACAGGGGCCCGTACAAGGATGGCCCTGGCGAAATCAACGTACCGATTGCTATCGACGGCATGGTGATTGAACCAGGCGATCTCGTGATCGGCGATGGTGATGGCGTTTTGTGCGTGCCCTACGACAGTGCAGCCGAACTATTAGAGGCGACGCAACGTAAGCAGGGGGCCGAGGCACAATTGATTGCACAGATCGCCGACGGCAGCTACGACCGTTCGTGGATAGACGTCATTCTCTCGCGGTTGAACTGCTATATCGAGCGCTAAAGTACCTTAAGCCCACGCATGGAAAGGCTCGGCTAAGACGGTCAGCCTGTTAATACGCGGGTGTGCCACAACCCCGTCTCGCCTCCCTCCAACGAGCCACTGTGGGGCCGAATGAAATGGTCACTGGAGCGTCAACAGGAAACGAAACCTTGCAAAACGTTGACAGTGACAACCCCAATTTCATCCACAGCGTAGCCACCCTCGAGGACAAAAACAGTTGGAAGGCCGGTCTTCGCCAAAATCTCTCCAATGCGAAAGTAGTCATCCTTGGCTAGCTTGAATCCAGAAATCGGATCACTCTCGAACGTGTCCAATCCCAGTGATACGACCACCGCATCAGCATGAAATCTTGCAATCGCACCCAATGCAAACTTAAGAGCACTGCTCCAGCGGGCGTAGTCAGTTCCTCTTGGCAGGGGAAGGTTCAAGTTGGCGCCAACTCCAGCACCGGCGCCGGCCTCGTCGGGATGCCCAAGATAGTACGGGTACTCAGTTCGCGGATCACCATGGATGCTGGCGAAAAATACATCTGGCCGATCATAGAAAATTGATTGTGTGCCGTTTCCGTGGTGGTAATCGATATCCAGCACGGCAATTCGCCCGCAGCCGTTGAGACGGAGGTGCTGCGCAGCCAATGCAGCATTATTCAGAAAGCAGTAACCACCAAAGAAGTCGATTCCGGCGTGATGCCCAGGTGGCCGACTTAACGCGAACGCAGCACGGTCCCCTTGCAACACTGCCTCGGCGGCACTAATTGCACATCTCGCCCCCTCATGGGCAACCTCCCAAGTGCCAGCTGTTATCGGAGTACCCGCATCGAACGAGTAGAGTCCCAGTTTTCCGGAAAAGTTGGCAGGTTCAAGGTCGCTGCGAAAAGTGCGGGTGGGCCATACGGCGGGCAAGATGTCCCTCTCGACGTTTTTTGGATCCAATGTAATCCACTGTGACCAAGCTGTCTGTAGGAATCGGAGGTAGCGCTCTGAGTGGACTGTCGTCATCGCTGAGTCATCCCAACGTTGTGGTTCAAGCACCTGCCCCACAGGTCGTGCTTGCAATTCGGATAGCACGCTATCTGCCCGGGCAACTACTTCAAAACAGGGAACGAAAGAGCCACGGTACATCTCGAACTTGCCTTGATGCTTTGCATGGATATGGTTGAAAAAGGTTTTCATGTTTGTTTTTTTGATGGCAATACCAAATGAAATGTGAATATCTCTAATGGCTCCCAGGAACCAAGACTGATTGATGCCTTTCGTCAGTCGGCGTATTGGGTTCGAGTCGCAATCCGTTGTCTGAAATACTCAACTGCCGTGCAAACTCATCCGGATGATGAGTACACCCATATGAATCGAATTGAATCTCCCTTGCGAACATATGCTTCAGCCTGCTGAAAATATGCATTGCAGGTCAGCCAGAGGCACGCGAAGTCATGTAGGATTCAAGCCGATCCATGGCCTGAGACAGCCGCTCAATTGGCACAGTACATGCAATACGCATGAACCTATCACAACTAAGACCGAACGCATACCCAGGCACGACCGCCAATGCCTTGCTCTTCAAAAGGTCAATGGCAAAATCGCGGGAACTTCTTCCCTTCAAATCGATTTCGAAGAAGACATAGAATCCCCCTCCGGGACGGACAAATCGAATACCGGGAATTTGGTCAAGACGATTGCATACCAGCTCGACTCTCTCTCGAAATATGCCTGTCAGTTGATCAAACCACTTGCTGTCAAGCTGAAGAGCTGCAAGCGCCGCGCGCTGGCCTACACTCGAAGCACATGCAGTAGAGTAGGTCACTACCTTTACCATCTGTCTGATAATTGATTCCGGACCAACCGCAAATCCCACTCTCCAACCGGTCATGGCATACGCTTTCGAAAAGGAATTGATTACAACAGTCCGTTCCGCCATGCCTGCAATTGCGTAGATTGAGGAAGGTTTTTCGCGATATGTAATGTGATCGTAAACCTCATCAGATATCACTAGCAGATCATGTTTGATAGCAATTTCAGCAATCGCAGACAATACATTTTTAGGAATAATTGCCCCCGTTGGATTGTTTGGAGAGTTGAGCAAAATTATTTTAGTCTTGCTTCCTATTGCCGCTTCAATATCTTCTGGTGAAGGGATGAAATCATTTTCCAGAGTTGACTTGACAGGCTTAATGATTCCTCTGGCAAGAGTTATATGTCCAACATAATCTGGATAATAGGGTTCGATGACAATTACCTCATCGTCCGGATCCAGTAGTGTCCTGAATGCAGCCAACAACGCCCCCATCGCACCGGTAGTAATCAACACTGACGTTGGTAGGATGTCGACCCCCAACTCATGGGTCATGAATTGCGCCAAAGCGGCAATTAAATCAGGATCACCCTGGTTGGGTGTGTAATGCGTACTGCCATTCAAAGCGTCGCTGAAGGCACGCGCGACAACGGAGGGCGGTGTGTCTAAGTCTGGCTCACCAATGGTCAGCATGATTGCGTCATTCATGCCTTGAGCCAACTGCCCCATCTCACGGATGACACTGTACCTCAAACTTTCAACGCTATTAGATATCTTGATTGATTTCATTACATTACTTTCGCAAACAACTGCACAGCAATGGGCGAACACAACTATGCCCGCACCACATGGTTAATATGAAGCTATAAAACCTAAGTACTGCCAACAGCTAGTTGCTAGGTAATATTGGTCAAAAACTGCCTAGCCCGTTCTGACTTCGGTGACCGGAAAAACTGATCTTTGGTGTCGTCTTCAACAATTTCCCCATGGTCCATGAAGATAACCCGGTGAGCAACCTTATTAGCGAAGCCCATTTCATGGGTCACACACATCATGGTCATTCCTTCCTCGGCAAGAGATGTCATTACACTAAGTACCTCGTTCACCATTTCCGGGTCTAGGGCTGAGGTAGGTTCATCGAACAGCATACAAATAGGATCCATGGCAAGTGCGCGAGCAATAGCAACACGCTGTTGCTCGCCGCCAGACAGTTGACCTGGATATTTATTCTGGTGTTTCTTCAGTCCGACACGATCAAGCAGGGCCAACCCTTTCTGCGTGGCTTCATCTACGCTACGCTTCAATACAATTCGCTGCGCAAGCAATAGATTCTGCAGGGCTGTCATGTTTGGAAACAGTTCGAAATGCTGGAACACCATTCCAACCTTGGACCTAAGTTTCGGGAGATCGATGGTTGGGTCAGCCAGTGAAGCCCCATGGACCACAATATCTCCTGATTGAATGCGCTCGAGCCCGTTCACGCACTTAATTAGTGTGCTCTTGCCTGAACCTGATGGTCCACATACCACGACAACTTCGCCCTTATTTATCTGTGCTGAGCAATCCTTAAGGACATGAAAATCACCGTAGTGCTTGTTGATGTGTTTGATTTCAATCATTTACCAGATCTCCTCTGTAGCTTCGATACGCCGTACGCCATTAGTGAGCAGGTTATGAAGTACACAAATGCAACGAAAAGATACATCTCCAGCAAACGGCCATCACGCTGCCCCACTTTGGACGCAGCGCCAAGAAAATCCGTTACACCGAGAACATAGACGAGCGAAGTGTCTTGGAACAATATGATTGATTGAGTCAAAAGAATCGGAGTCATATTTCTGAAGGCGCGCGGTAGGACGATCGTCCGCATGGTTTGCCAATGCGTGAGACCCAATGCCAGACCAGCAGAAATCTGCCCCGCTGGCATGCTTTGAATTCCCGCTCTAATGATTTCGCAGTAGTATGCGGCCGTAAAGAGCGTGAACGTGATGTATGCAGATAAGTCCGCCCCGATCGGGACAATGTATGGTGCATTCGTGATCCACTTGACAATCAGAGGTGCCAGAAAGTAGATCCAGAATATTACAAGAATTAGAGGTATTGTTCGGAGGACATTCACGTAGACAGACGCTGCCATTGATACAGCCCGAATTCTGGACAGCCTTGCCAGTGCCAGCAAAGTGCCTAGAAGAATTCCACCCGTAATAGCGATTGCTGAGAGCTTAATGGTGTATACCATACCACTCATGAGGTAAGGCAGTGAAATAATAATAACGCTGAAATCGAATTGATCGAACATTTTAAGCTGACCTTCAGCGGCTGTTGCTGGTACCGATGTAGCCGGGTAAGCTAAGCTTTTTCTCAACCAGTGCCATTGTCCTGTTTACAATGAATGCTATTCCCATATAAATAGCCGTGGCTACCAAGAATGCCTCGAACCCCTGAAATGTGTATTCGTTCATTTTTCGTGCAACGGCTGTCAGTTCGACGAGTCCGATGGTGAGCGCTACTGCCGAGTTCTTGAAAACGCTCATAAACTCAGACGTCAACGGAGGGATAATCACACGGTATGCCATCGGCAATATTACGTGCAAGTAGGTGCTGGGAAGAGTCAGTCCAAGTGCCAGACCTGCATGCTTCTGATCCGGCGGCAGAGAATTAATCCCCGCCTTAACCTGTTCAGCTACTCGAGCCGACGTGTAGATGCCAAGCGCTACTACTGCTGTGGTAAAGGATGGCAACGGCAACTCTGTCTTGATCCAGGTACCAATGGATTCAGGCACTAACTCCGGCATTACAAAGTACCATAAGAACATCTGAACGATGATAGGTATATTGCGAAAAACCTGCACGTAGGCGTCACCAAGGAAACTGAGCCATCTGTAAGGCATGGTGCGAATAACCCCCACTATCGATCCAACAGCAAACGCGATGGCCCACGCCAGGAGCGCCACCGCCAGTGTCCAGCCAAGCCCTGAGAGGTACCACTCCCAGTACTTTCCTGCTCCGGCTGCTGTGCTTTGAAGGAAAATTCGCCAATTCCAAACATAATCCATTTTTTACGCCTCAAATGAATGAAACAGACGTCTGTGTAAACACGGAAGTGAACTCGTCGAACTCAACCGTGCTCACCCATTTTGGCATCAAATTACGAATCTACCGCAAGATTCACAGTAACTCACTGGGTTTTTGGTACACATGAATTCACCATTCTTGTCTCTAGATTAGATCCCTTTGTCATTGGGGTTGCTAATCAGCTTCTTCATGTCATCGCTTAAAGGAAAATTTAGCGTTACGCCCTTTGGTGGTATCGGAGATGAAAACCATTTATTAAAGACTTCCATGATTTTGCCGCTCTGAAACATGCTTTTCAGTACACTGTCACCAAGAGCCTTGAATTGAGGATCGTCTCTTCGAATCATGATGGCAATCGGTTCATAAGACAGAAACTCTCCGACAACCGCAAAATCAGAAGGTCGTTTGGACGTCGCGATCATCGGGTATAGAATCGATTCGTCAATCGGCCACGCTGCAGCACGCCCAGTTTCAACCATCATGAAAGATTCTGCCATATCTCCGGAACCAAGAAAATTTAGATCAAGATTCTCTTTGGTATTCAAGTCTCTGAAAAGTCGCTCACTTGTGGAACCATTGACTGTTACAATTGTCTTGGCCTTTAAGTCGCGATATGATTTGATGTTGTCCTTTTTCTTGGACAAGATTCTTACTCCGGTCACAAAATGTGTATAAAGAAAAGCGGCTTGTTTTTGCCGCTCTACGGTATTCGTCGTTGAGCCACAGTCCGCGTCAATAGTTCCATTTGTTATCAATGGTATGCGCGTCTGCGAAGTAATTGGAACAAGTTTGACCTGCAGGTTTGGCAGGCTCAATCTTGACTTCACTTCCTTTACAATTTCCATGCAAATATCCATTGAATATCCGACTGGTCGCTGTTCGCCATCCAGATAGGATAGAGGCACTGAGGTTTCGCGATAACCCAGTGTAATTGAATTGGTATCCTTAATCTTTTTTAGAGTTCCATTTGGTTCATCCGCATATGCAAGATGAGTTACAAATAACAAATTCACAATAAATATATTAATTATCCTAAAGGCTCTACTCATGATTATCTCCAGCTGATTTGGTGCGAAATAAAATATTCAAGACTATTTGATGGTCTGTTGACTCGGTAAACTCCTCCTTATTTCGATTGATAGTGGACGTCTCCCAGACCACTTCCGGCGACCCTGTATTCATCGCGTGGAGGCGAGAAAATCTCAAGAATCACACACTTCTTGTCCAAGAGACGCACCCCGTGAGGCATATTTGGGGGGGTCTGCCAGATATCACCTTCTTTGACGAAGTACTCTTCGCCATCCAGTATTCTTACCATCTCGCCTTCAAGTAGCACACCCCATTGCTCGTTCGGGTGCGAGTGAACAGGCGTGACCTTTTCATGGGCAGGGTTCAGACTTGGGTCGATGGTTACTACGCTCAGCATGGCATGTTCACCGGGAAAAATGCGTGAATGCGCAATTGACGAAAGCTCTCTAAGGACGCCGCCGGTGTGAAGGTTATGAAAATACTCTGGATGTTTCATATAAATATCAGTGGAGCTAGTTTAATAAACCTTAAGGGGTTGAAATTGCACCGAAAGCCATAATTACTTGATCCGATAGTTGTTGGCTCTTGGCGATCTGATCCTCTGGCGTTTGAAGTCGGTGGTAGCCGTGAACTTCGCGAGCCTCCTTTAATCCTTTCCCTAGTTCAATCTCCTTAATAATACGTTGTTCTGTATTCTCAATTGTTTGTGCAGCTTCCAATACTTGACGTTCTGCCATTTGGGGGACAAAGACAACGCCGTCGGAATTGCCAATCACCAGATCTCCAGGGTTGACCTGTACTCCGCCCACGTTGACAGGTTTATTCACTGCGTAGAGTTCAAGACGATCTTTTCCGGTTCTCATAAATCTACCGCAGCTAAAAATAGGGTACTGTAAATCAATTGCTAATGCCGTGTCTCGGCAGACTCCTGCGATCACAGTTCCAGCAATTCCCTTTGAGATCGAAAATTTAGTCATAATGTCGCCCCACACAGTGCAGTCAACGCGATCATCGTTATCGATGACGATGACACTTCCTGGTGGTACATCATCGAGATAATCCCCAGAGGTTTGATTACTTGCTCCCTTAGGTATAAACTTAACGGTAAATGCCCGACCGACTAGTCTTGCTTTGTCAAATAGTGGTGCAATGCCAATTGCAGAGCCAGGTAATCTCAGCTTATCCAATGCATCGGATATCGATGCAGTATCTAGCTTCTTATATTCACTAATTAGCTCATCATCTGTCATAAAAAGTCTCCTCAAAAGGACCTAGATTAACCCGCAGTTAGAAATCATTCTGCTGGTGATACTCGATATTCACGACTAACTTCTCAACCAGTATTTCCTATTCCTGCTCAGCTGTGTATTACAGGATCCTGGCTTGAAACCAATCCAATGGAAATTGATGTTTCTGCATCCAATATTCTTTCAGACCAACTTGCTGCAGAAGGATGCTATAGCCTCGCTCGCCTTTATTAATGTAGTTTCATCTGCTGTGTATGAAAGTCGCAGGTATGGACTAAGTCCAAAAGCTCCTCCGTGAACAGTTGCAATTCCCTCCTCCTCAAGTAATGCAAGCGCAACGTCTTCATCATTGTTTAGTATCCGACCGCTGACTGTACTTTTATCTATGATGCCAGAGCAGCATATAAATACATAGAATGCACCGTCTGGCAGATTGCATTTGAGCCCTGGGATCCTGTTTATCTTTTCAACAACTATGTCACGGCGTCTCTGAAAGGCATCTTTAGATTTTTGGACGAAATCTTGCTTTCCATTCAGTGCGGCAAGTGCGGCATACTGTGAGATTGTCGACGCCCCGGACGTTTGCTGACTTTGAAGTGTCTCCATGGCTTGCAATAGCCAACGGGGGCCGACTCCATAGCCAATTCGCCAGCCCGTCATTGCGTATGCTTTAGATACCCCATTGACTGTTAATACTCGGTCACGCAATTTTGGTTCTACTTGCGCGATTGTGTGAAAGGGTAAGTCATCAAATGTGATGTGCTCATAGATGTCGTCCGACAATATAAGAATCTGCGGATGTGCAAGGAGAACTTCAGATAGTTCTTGTAATTCTCTTTTTGAATACACTGCGCCGGTTGGATTCGACGGGGAATTAAGGATGAACCAACGAGTTTGATTTGTTATTGCTCCAATGAGTGCATCTGGGGTCAATTTAAAGTTGGTATCAATTGTGCAGGGCACTATTACCGACTTTGCACCACAAAGCTGAACCATTTCCGGATAACTTACCCAATATGGGGCAGGAATGATGACTTCATCACCGGCATTTAATGTTGCTGCTAGCGCGTTATATAAAACTTGCTTCCCACCATTGCATACAATTGTTTCTGGCCAGGTCACGTCAAGGCCATTTTCTCTCTGGAATTTATTGGCCACAGCTTCCCGCAATTCTCTAATGCCAGACACTGGGCTGTACCGAGTTTTCCCTGCTTCCATAGCAGCGGCCGCTGCTGCCACTACGTGAGGTGGTGTATCGAAGTCCGGTTCACCTGCTACAAATGAGATCACTTGTCTTCCAAGCGATCGCATTTCGGCAGCTTTGTCGGCCATCTTGTATGTTGCAGAAGGTTTGGCTGCTGCAAGGTTCCGATTCAGTCGTTGCAACATTTCGGTCTTTCCAGTTTGCTACAAGCTTGAGGGAGCTGACAACCCGTTGACGTTTTCTGATAGCTATATTTTTTATAGATCGCCGCTGCTGCAGGTCCAAGATGTTCCTGTGACGCCCTTAAGGTGATGCGGATACAGCTCCTGTGCGGCAAAAAGAACGTAGGTTGGTCCTTACAGCGAAGGCGATTGAAAAGATGGGAAGTACCCGCGTGTCTGCAACTATCAGTAGGCTTTTGTTCGCCGAGGGGATGGAATAGAGCCATTCGGAGGTCAACAGGTTGCAGGTGCGTCAATAAGATTCGCTCATTTTGCTTCGTAACTGTGACTCGTAGAATTCCGAAGTTTGAATGGTCACGATACGGAAAGCGTATGGAGCTTGAGTTGGCAATGTGGATTGGACGCCGCCAGTTCAAAGTCGGCAATCTGGAACTTGACCCACAGATTTTTCTGACTCCCTTAAGCCGCCCTCCGGGATCACCCGCAACTGGTCGCATGCGGGTCCACGCTTTTGTGAATTGCCTACCCGACAACCGACATTGGCATGTTGAACCTGTTTGATATTCCAGTGCCCGGTTTCCGGCAGATTGATCTGATTTTTGAAATTCAGCTGCCGACCAACTGCGGTCCGTCGCCTTGTTTCCACATTGTCGATTCCCGCGTTTTCGCGTCCACATGACAAATGGATGCGTACCGGTCTGCCTCTTTCAAACTCATCTGCACCACCTCGACCATGATCGCCCCTAAACGTGAAAGGGGACACTTGAATCT
>CANNRR010000023.1 GCA_947508055.1 Burkholderiales bacterium | reverse complement strand
GGCGCGTGCTTGCGCTTTTGTTGCTCTTCGCGCACCTGGTCGACCAGGTCCTGACGCAGGTTGTCGTCGGCCATGCTGAATTCCTGCCACCAGTCGGCCAGCACCTCCTCCACTTCGCCAATGTCGGCACGCAGGCGCATGAAGTCAAAGGCGGCCCGAAAACGTGCCTGCTCCACCATGCCAAAGGGTGTGCTGCCGACGCGCTTTTCAAAACGCGGCTGCATCACCCAGATCTCGCGCATGTCGCCGGCCAGTTTGCCACCACCCGACACGTCCCCAATGCGTGCATGGAACACATCGTCAATGGCTTCCATCAGGGCCGGGTGGGCATGCTGGTGCTGCTCCATACGACGGGCCCAGCCATCGCGCACATCAGCCCACAGCACGCAGGCCAGCAGGAAGCTCGGTGCCACCGGTTTGCCTTCGCCCACGCGGCGGTCAGTGTCCCTGAGCGCGGCGTTCACAAAGGGTTGGTCGGCACGCTCGACCACTACATCGAGCAGCGGATAAATGCCACGCGCCATGCCCAGTTTCTTCAGTTGTTCGATGGAGGCCAGGGCATGCCCGGTCTGCAGCAGTTTGAGCATTTCGTCAAACAAGCGGCTCTGTGGCACATCGGCCAACAATTCTTGTGACTTGACCAGCGGTGCCGCAGTCTTGCTCTCCAGCGCAAAACCCAGAGGGCTGAGCTTGGCCACAAATCGCACCGCGCGGATGATGCGCACCGGGTCTTCGCGGTAACGTGTTGCCGGGTCGCCGATCATGCGGATGACGCGGTTCTTGACGTCCTTGAAACCGTTGTGGTAATCCACCACCACCTGCGTTTGCGGGTCGTAGTACATGGCGTTGATGGTGAAGTCGCGGCGCACCGCGTCTTCTTCCTGTGGGCCCCATACGTTGTCGCGCAAGACTCGGCCCGTCGAATCAACCGCGTGTTTCATGCCGGCCAGTTCGCTTCGGCTGGTCTTCTCATTGCCCGCCACTTGCTCTGCCGCAGCATTGTCCAGGTAGGCGCGAAAGGTCGAAACCTCGATCACCTCGTGCTCACGGCCACGGCCAAACACCACATGCACGATGCGAAAACGCCGTCCAATAATGAAGGCCCGGCGAAACAGGTACTTGACCTGCTCGGGCGTGGCGTTGGTGGCCACATCAAAGTCCTTGGGGCGCAGGCCGACCAGCAAGTCACGCACGGCACCACCGACCACATAGGCCTCAAAGCCGGCGTCGTGCAGCGTGCGCACCACGGTGATGGCCCGCTCATCCACCAGAGCGGGGTCGATCCCGTGGGTTTGCACCGGCACGTCTACGCGTTTGCCAAATTTGGCTTTTTTACCGGCAGCGCCCCCAGTGGCCTTGCCTAACAATTTATCGATAAATTTTTTGATCATTCTTTTTCTGGCGGATCAATCCGCCGGGTGTCCATTGAACAGGTCGAGTATGCGCCACCCACGCTCGGTCGCCAGCGAACGCAAACGGGCGTCCGGGTTGGTGGCCACCGGCACCGTGGCTTTTTCAAGCAACGGCAAGTCGTTCATGGAGTCCGAGTAAAACGTGGTGTGCACAGTGTCCCACGCCAGTCCCTGTTCCTGCAGCCACTGCTCTACCCGGGTGACCTTGCCTTCCCGAAAGGACGGCACGCCGCGAATCTCACCTGTGTACCAGCCCGAACCGCCAGCCTGCTCGTCGCGCTCCAGTTCCACCGCAATCAGTTCTGTGACGCCCAGGGCTTGCGCGATGGGGCGGGTGACGAACTCGTTGGTGGCCGTGACGATGACCACCCGGTCGCCATTACGCTGGTGTTGGCGCACCAGCTCCAGCGCCTGGGGCTTTATGGAATTCTGGACGGTCGCCCTCATGAAATATGCGTGTGCAGCTATTGAATTTGTAGCACCCTGCTTGCAGATAGCGGCTGTAGCGAAACGCACGTAGGCATGCACATCCAGTGTTCCGGCCTGGTATTGGGCGTAAAAAGCGTCGTTTTGGTGCTTGAACTCGACCGGGTCCACCCATCCATGCGCGATGGTGAACTCACCCCAGGCATGGTCGGAATCGATTGGCAGCAGGGTGTGGTCCAAATCAAAAAGGGCTATTTTGACCCCCACGCTTGTCGCTGCGCGTACTGCGCTGCCCCCCGAGGGGGCCCTCGTGCCTAGGGGCGGCCCGTCGGCACTCAAGTGGTTCTCTTGCATTAATTGTTGTCCATCATGGATTTGATCAGCGGTATGGTGATGGCGCGTTGGGTTTGCATGGCGTAGCGATCGAGCAGGTCGAGCAGTTCCATCAAACTGCCCAGGTCGCGGCTAAAGCGGGTCAGCATGAAGTCCATCACCTCGTCACCCAAAAACACACCGCGGGCATCCGCCTCCTGGCGCATCACGGCGCGGCGCTCGGGCTCACTCAGAGTCTGCAAGTGAAAAATGTGGCCCCAACCCAGACGGGTGCGCAGGTCGTCGCGCAGTTTCAGATCCACCGGCGCGTATTCTCCGGCGGCCAGCACCGGGCGCAGGAGGGTCTGGGCATTGACAAACCAGTTGAACGCCGTGTGCAACTGTGCTGCGGTGTACAGGTGCACATCGTCCATCATGACGGCGGCCCACGACTCGCTGAACTCGGGCGCATTAAACACCGACGCATCCAGCCAACCCACGCGCGCGCCCTGTTCGCGCAGGGCTTCGCGGGCGGCTTTCAGAAGGTGACTCTTGCCACTGCCGGTCGCGCCCCAAAAATAGGTTGCAACCGGGGAGCGAGTCGGAGATTCGATGCCGGAGTTGGACTTGGCTCCTATCCACAACTCCATATGGCGCAAGGCGGCCTCGTTGGGACCTGGATAAAAATTGGTAATCGTGGGGCCGGTCGAGAGGCCAATGTCCAACGCGATCTGCTTCATGCTCGTGCACTCAGCCTTTGTACAAGTGGCTGGCCAGGTAGCCCGACCTGACACGCCGGATGGCAACCAGCAACACCGCGCTCAGTGGCAGCGCGACCAGCACACCGACAAACCCAAACAGTTGCCCGAATGCCAGCAAGGCAAAAATAACGGCCAGGGGGTGCAGACCAATGCGCTCGCCTACCAGGCGCGGGGTCAGGAAGAACCCTTCCAGCAACTGGCCACCGCCATACACCACCGCCACCATAACAACGGTTTGCCCTATGCCAACCGTCGCGGTGAACTGCAGCAAGCCGGCAAAAATGGCGAGCACCAGCCCAATGCCGAAGCCGACGTAAGGCACAAACATGGCTAGCCCGGTAAATATCCCGATCGGCATCGCCAGGTCCAGACCAAACAGGGCAAGGCCCACGCTGTAGAACACCGCCAGCAGCAGCATGACCAGCAGTTGGCCCCGCAGGTACTGCCCCAGCACAGCATCGGCTTCGCCCAGAAATCGGTCGCTGCCGGTCTGCATGCGCGGTGGTATCAGGGCGCGGAGTTGGCCGATAAAACGGTCCCAGTCCATCAACAAATAAAACAACGCTACCGGGATCAGGATGGCGTTGCCAATCAGCGTAAACGCAACGCTGCCCCCCATCTTGAGCGACGCCAGCACAGAGCCCAATGCGTCCTCAACATTGGCATTGAGGTATTTCATCACAAAGGCTTTGATACTGTCGCCGTCCAGCGACAGGTGAATACCCCACTGTGCCAGCCAGGGCTTGGCCGCTGTATTGACGCTATCCATGACGGCAGGCAACTGCTCCCGCATCAACGGCAATTCTTTGGCCAGAATGGGAATCATCAGAAAAAGGAGACCCAGCATGGCAAAAATGAACAGCAGCTCCACCACGATCACGGCCAGTACGCGCGGAATGTGGCCCCGACCAACGTTGTCCAGCCAGTTCACAATCGGCGTCAAGGCGTACGCCAGCACGCTGGCCACCACAAAAGGCGTCAGCACTGGCGCCAGTCGCCACAAGGCGAAGCCCAATAGCGCCGCTATCAGACTCCAGGCGACAAAACTTTTTTGGGGTGGCGTCAATTGCATACAGGAATGGAGGGAGTGAACCCGTAAAATCTGGGCAAATTCTATCGGCTTAGCCCAAAGAGCCGCTCATGTCAGTCTGCAAGCCCATTCCCCATCCCATCCAAATGACCCAATCCAGCAGCCCCGCTCCCCTCTCCTACAAAGACGCCGGCGTCGACATTGACGCCGGCGATGCTCTGGTCGAACGCATCAAACCGCTGGCAAAAAAAACCATGCGCGAAGGCGTGCTGGCCGGCATTGGCGGCTTTGGCGCCCTGTTCGAAGTACCCAAGCGCTACACGGAGCCGGTGCTGGTGAGTGGCACTGATGGCGTGGGCACCAAGCTCAAACTGGCGTTTGAGTGGAATATGCACGACACCGTGGGTATCGATTTGGTTGCCATGAGCGTGAACGATGTGCTGGTGCAGGGGGCCGAGCCCCTGTTCTTCCTGGACTACTTTGCCTGCGGCAAGCTCGACGTAGACACCGCAGCAGCCGTCATCGGAGGGATTGCGAAGGGTTGCGAACTGTCGGGTTGCGCTTTGATCGGCGGCGAAACCGCTGAAATGCCCGGCATGTACCCGGCCGGCGAATACGACCTGGCCGGCTTCGCAGTGGGTGCAGTCGAAAAGTCCAAAATCCTGACCGGCGCTAATATAAAGCCCGGTGACGTGGTGCTCGGTCTGGCCAGCCATGGCGTGCACTCGAATGGTTTCAGCCTGGTGCGCAAGTGCATCGAGCGCGCCGAAGCGGCCGGCACTATTCCTGAAGTGCTGGACGGCAAACCTTTCAAGCAAGCCATCATGGAGCCCACCCGCCTGTATGTGAAAAACGTGCTTGCGGCGCTGGCTGCCCACCCGCACTCAGTGGATGGCACCTCGCCCGGCGGCATCAAGGCGCTGGCCCATATCACCGGTGGCGGTCTGCTGGAAAACATTCCACGCGTACTGCCCGAAGGCATGGCCGCCCACCTTAAAAAAGGCAGCTGGCCGCAAACCGAACTGTTTGCCTGGTTGCAAAAGACGGCCGGCATTGACGACATGGAGATGAGTCGCACTTTCAACAATGGCATTGGTATGGTGGTCGTCGTCGATGCAGCCAACGCCGAAGCTGTGGCAGCGACCCTGCGCGCCAGCGGTGAGACGGTGTTCTCCATCGGTGCAATCGCCACTCAGGGTAGCGGCGCCTCGGTGGTGGTCGTTTGAAGGCGTGCAAGGCCACCCGTCGCTCATCAAGAAAAGTCAGGAGCGCCGCAGGGCATCGACCCAATCGGCAATCGCGTCCAGGTTGATGTGCTCATCGGCGTGCACCAGATAACACTCCAGATCGGCTAGTGCCTGCTCGGTCTGACCTAGCTGGGCGTGGGCCAAACCACGATCGCGGTAGTCGATCCATGACTCGGGCAGCAACACGATCAGTCGTTCCTGCACGGCCAGCAGGCGCACCCAGTCGCTATGGGTCTTATGAATTTCCTTCAGGTTGCGCAACATGCGGGCGATGATGTCCCGCGAAGGGGCTGTTTGCAGGTACAGCCCCAACGGCGTCTCCAACTCGTCAAGCAAACCGCTATTTCTCCGATACGGCTCCAACCGCTCGGACAACTGTTCGCGGCCAAGGGATTTCCCATCCATAGGGTCAATCACCACCTGCCCCATGGGCAAGTTCACCTTGACCAGGAAATGCCCCGGAAAACCAACACCCCGCACCGACAGACCCAGTCCCTGGGCCAATTCCATCCACAACACGGCCAGTGTGATCGGGATGCCCCGGCGCGTGTGCAACACAATGTGGACGAAACTGTTGTCAGGGTCGTAGTAGTTATTGACGTTGCCGGCAAAACCCAGATCCTGAAAGAAGAATTGGTTCAGGATGCGCAACTTCTGCACCGCCCCGGTGTCGGCCGCAATGCGCCGGCGCAACCGCGACTGCAGTTGGTCAACCTCGCTCAACACGGTTTGCACGTCCACTTCCGGGTATTCGTCCTGCGCCAAACTGACGGCTGCCTCAAACAACGCAAACTCGACATCGCGCTCCACCAGCGATGCGAAGTAATCCAACGGAGTGGGCAGATCAAATGACAGGTTCATGGTCTCTGACCCATTCTGCGCCTACCGCCGCAACAACTGACGCAGGTTCAACCCGGTCGCCCAAATTGCTATGAAATAAATAGCTGCACCACTAGAAACGACGAGCGCCAGCGCCCCAATCCGTTTTAGTTTTTCGGCATGCATGGCAAGCCACGGGATGGAGCTATTGGCCCACATCAGGAAGATAGCCAGCAACGCACTGGCCGCCAGCACCTGCAAGGCAAAGCGCGCCCAGCCCGGTTGCGCAACGAATGTGCGACTGCGCACCAGGCCCACCAGCAGCCAAAGCGCATTCACCATGGCGCCCACGCCAATGGCCAGCGCCAGGCCCGCGTGGGCCAGCAGGGGCACAAACAACACGTTCAAAACCTGCGTAATGACCAGCACCGCCACACCAATCAGGGCCGGTGTCTTGATGTTCTGGTTGGCGAAGTAGCCCGGCGTCAGCACCTTGATGGCAACCAGACCCAGCAAGCCGGCGCCATAGCCCATCAGAGCCCCGGTGGTTTGCACCACGTCTGCATCGGTGTAACGACCATTGTGAAATATCACAGCCACCAAAGGCTGGGCAAACGTGAGGAGTGCGACCGCGCTGGGCACGGCCAGCAACACCACCAGACGCAAACCCCAGTCGATCATGTGGGAAAACTTCTCGGAATCATTGCTGGCCTTGGCCGCAGCCAACTGCGGCATAAGGACCACCCCCAATGCCACGCCCAACATGGCGGTGGGAAATTCCATCAACAGACCCGCATTGCTCAGCCACGTAACGGAACCCGTTGCAAGATGGGACGCGATCTGCGTATTGATCAATAGCGAAATTTGGGCCACGCTCACACCCAACAGGGCCGGTCCCATCAAGTGAACTATTTTTTTGGTAGCAGGATCACTCCAGGCCGCCCGGGTTGCAGTAACACTCAACCGTATTCTGGGTGCCAGTCCGATGCGCTGCAATGCCAGCAAAATGGCTCCCAACTGCAGCACACCGCCCACCATCACGCCACCAGCCATGGCGTAAATCGGCTCGATTCCCATTCGCGCAAACCAGGGCGCGCCCAGCCAGGCGGCCGTGATCATGGCCACGTTGAGCAAGACTGGTGTTGCTGCCGGGATGGCAAATTTCTTCCAGGTGTTGAGGACGCCCGCCCCCATCGCCACCAGGGACATGCAGGCGATGTAGGGAAACATCCAGCGCGTCATCACCACGGCGGCCTCATACCCTTCAGGCCGTTGCGACAAACCGCTGGCCAACAGATAGACCAGAACAGGCGCACCCACCACGCCCACCACGCAGGTCACCAGCAAGGCCATGGTGAGCAAGGTCGCCACAGCGTTGATCAGCACGTGGGTCGCGGCGTCGCCATCGCGCTCCTTGCTCGCAGCCAGAACGGGAACGAAGGCCTGGCTGAACGCGCCTTCGGCAAACATGCGGCGCAGCATATTGGGAATGCGAAACGCCACCCAGAACGCATCGGTCATGGCGCTCACACCAAAAGTCGATGCCATGAGCAGGTCGCGCACCAACCCGCTGATACGCGAGGCCAGAGTCAGCAAGGAGACGATGGAGGCGGATTTAATGAGGCTCACGGCGCCAGTGTAGCCCGCTGAAACCTGGTCTCCACGCCACGCCGCTATGATGCCCACAAACCCTGCCAATAGGAGACAAATCATGCACCATGTGAATTCGAAACGCCAACTGCTGCTCGCCAGCGTCGCCGCACTGCTGACCCTGACCGGCACTGGCGCCCGTGCTCAGGCTGCCTGGCCAAACAAGCCGGTGCGCATCGTGGTGCCGTTTGCGCCAGGTGGCACGACCGACATTTTGGCGCGCGCCGTGGCGCCTGAATTATCCAAAGCATTTGGGCAGCAGATTGTGGTGGACAACAAGCCCGGTGCTGGCGGCAACCTCGGTGCCGACATGGTCGCCAAGTCACCGGGCGACGGCTACACCCTGCTCATGGGGACGGTGGGCACGCACGGCATCAACCGGGCGCTGTACCCCAAGTTGCCCTATGACCCGTTCAAGGACTTCGTGCCCATAACCCTGGTGGCCAGCGTGCCCAATGTGATGGTGGTGCCGGCCGAGGCCGCACGCACCAACGGCATCAACACTGCGCAGGACTTCATCAAGCTCGCCAAGTCCCAACCCGGCAAGCTCAACATGGGGTCCAGCGGAAACGGCACCTCCATCCACCTGGCGGGCGAGTTGTTCAAAAGCCAGACCGGTATCTTCATGACCCACATTCCTTACCGGGGCTCCGGCCCTGCCCTGCTGGACCTGGTGGGTGGCCAGGTGGACGTGATGTTTGACAACCTGCCCTCGGCTATGCAACTCATCAAGAGCGGCAAGCTCAAGGCATTGGCTGTGACCAGCGCCACGCGCTCAGCCGCCCTGCCCGATGTGCCAACCATTGAAGAGGCGGTTGGGCTCAAAGGTTTTGAAGCCACCAGCTGGTTTGGACTGCTGGCTCCGGCAGGTACACCGGTTGACGTGGTCAACCGCATTCAACAAGAAGTAACCAAGGCACTCAACAACCCCACCATCAACGAAAAAATGCTGTCGCAGGGCGCCATTCCCAGCGGCAACACACCTGCACAATTCGCAGCTCTTATCGAGAGCGAGCACAAAAAGTGGGCGCAGGTGGTCAAGGTATCCGGCGCACGGGTGGACTAATTTCAATGATTGCGCTTGCGGGGCCGCAGCCTGGCATCAGCCTGGGAATAGCCTAACGACCCATCAGCTGGATGCTCCAAAAAGCCAGAAAGCCGCCGAACAGTACCAGGGTCGAAATGGGCCGTTCTTCGACCTCATGCGCCTCCATCAGCAGTTCTTCGGTTACGAGGTACAGGAGTGCGGCCGCGCTGAAGGCCAGCGTGCCGCCAATCACTGCGTGGGATGCCCCTGCAAGCAAGACATTGCCCAATAACGAAAAAACCAGCACCGTGACACCCAGAGCACCGGAAATGGCGATGATCTTGCCACCCGAGGTAGCCGCAGACGTCAGCGCCAGTCCCAGAAACAGGAGCTCCACCGAGAGCCCAAGTGCCAATATGGTTCCGGTTTCCCCACCCGCGGCAAAGCCCGCGCCAATGATGAAACCGTCGGTTGCCACGTCGATGAAGGTCGCCAACAACAGCCCCGTACTGAGTCCTGATGCCGTTCCAGCCAAGGTGGCTGAATGCTCCATGCGCAGTGTCCACAATTTCAGGCCGTACATGAACAGACTGCCCAATGCGAACGCGCCTGCCAGAACCAACCCTGGCGCATGTTCACGTTCGATTTCCGGGAGCAGTTCGACCGCGAGCGCGGCCAGCACCACGCCCGCTGCAAAGTGCTGGATCAGACTGCGCGTGGCATGACTCGGAGTCCAGAACGCAGCAAGAACCCCGCCGCCCAAAGCCACCAATGCGGGAATGGTCATGATCAAGAAATTGTGGGTGTTCATTGCTAAAAAACCTGAGTGGGAATGCGCACAGCTTAGTTTGCCTACCTTAGTGTGGCCTTAATTGATATTTGTTAATCAAACGTTAAGACGCAAGGCATAAGCTTCGTCTCATCTATGACATCTCTTTACCTGTCGCTCTGGATTGCAGGGGGCGTCCTGCTTCAAATTGCCATCTATTTGAGTATTGGATTCTGGCGCCACTGGCAGGGCTACCGGGCGCTACGCAACGCGGCAGCCGAGTTTGAAATTTCAGTGAATCCAGACGTGACTCCAGAAGAAATGCAGCCACCAACGACTGAATGGCCGGGCTATCGCACCTTTTACGTCAAACGCAAGGCGCAAGAAGGCACTGCCAGCCAAGTCTGTTCGTTTTATCTCGTACCCGAGGACGGGCGACCGCTCGCCACATTTCTTCCCGGCCAGTTTCTCACCTTTAAACTTGGCGTTCCCTCTCCAACGGGGGAGAACCAATCCGTCATTCGTTGCTACTCACTGTCGGACGCACCAAACCCCGGCCATTACCGCATTTCCGTCAAACGTGCGCCTGCGCCTTTTGGCAGTCAGATACCACAGGGTATTTCTTCAAACTACTTCCATGACCATGTCGAAGTGGGTAGCCAGCTCCAGGTGCGCGCTCCTGCCGGCCACTTCCATATCGACCATAGCAACTCGCCGGTGGTGCTGATTGGGGGAGGCATTGGCATCACGCCCATGTTGAGCATGCTGAACTGGTGCTTGGTGGCACAGCCAGGGCGCGAGGTGTGGCTGTTTTACGGCGTGCGCAACAGCGCCGAGCTGGTGCTGCAAATGCATCTGGAAGACTTGGCCGCGCAGCATCCAAACTTTCATCTGCACCTGTGCATGAGCGACCCGCAGCCGAATGACCTTGGCGGGCATCGCTCAGGGCCAGTTCGCTTCCACCACAGCCGCGTGAGCGTCGCCCTGCTACGCAGCGTATTGCCGCTCAAACCCTACCATTACTACCTTTGCGGGCCTACCCCGATGCTGCAAAGCCTGGTGCCCGCGCTGGAAGATTGGGGTGTTCCGGACGCACGAATTCACTTTGAGGCGTTTGGACCGGCATCCGTCCCGCGCAAACACTCGGCAGCCACCACGCGGGCCCCGTCGCAGCGCGATGACAAGGGATGTGCTGTCGTGGTGACGTTTGCCAAGTCCGGCAAACAGGAGACTTGGGAGCCTGGTATGGGCTCGCTGCTGGATTTTGCTGAAAACCATGGCATTGTGGTCAGCTCTGGGTGTCGGGCGGGCGGTTGCGGCAGTTGTCAGACCAGCATCCGCTCTGGCGAAGTGGCCTACGCGCAGGCGCCAGATTTTGATCCCGAAGCGGGCAGTTGCCTGCTGTGCGTTTGCACTCCAAAAACTGCTGTGACTCTGGAGGCGTAAATGAAAAACTCACTGTGGCGCGAACATGTGTTGCCGTTTACCTTGCTGCTGGGACTTTTGGCTGCGGCCACCTTGGCAGGAGACTATGTGTTGCACCGACTGGACCTGGTCTGGGTTGGGCGCTACATGGGAATCCCAGGCACACTGCTGATTATTGGCTCGCTGTACTACTCGGCGCGCAAGCGCAAATGGGTCACCACGGGGAACATCAAGTCGCTCTTGACCATGCATGAGTTTGGCACCTGGCTGGGCTCTTTGATGGTGCTGATCCATGCCGGAATCCACTTCAATGCCATCCTGCCGTGGCTAGCCACCGTGGCGATGGGGGTCAACGTGATCAGCGGCATGGTAGGCAAGATGTTGTTAAACCAGTCGCGTCAGCACGTACAAGGCGAGCGCGAGCGTTTCCAACTGCGTGGCTTGTCCAAGACCGAGGTTGAACAGGCCGTATTTTGGGATGCTGTGGCGTTGGGTGCCATGACGCAGTGGCGCAAGGTCCACATCCCCATCTTCATCGTGTTTGCGGTGCTGGCGCTAGGCCATATCTTCAGCATATTTTTGTTCTGGGGTTGGGTATGAGCCGGACTCTCAAGATTATTCTGGCCATCAACCTGATGGTCTTGGCTGTGCTGACCTTTGCCTATCCGCATCTCATGGTCGGCCCTGGCAAGCTGATCCCGGGGCACAAGCAGCTTGATACGGATTGCTTTGCCTGCCACATCTCATTCACCGGGGTCGCTTCCCCCAAGTGCGTAAGCTGCCATAAGCCCGCCGACATCGGGCGTGTGACAACCAAAGGTTTACCGGTTGCAAAGCCGCTCACCTCCACCCCCTTCCACCAGGAACTCATCAGCCAGGACTGCGTGGCCTGCCACAGCGACCACGCGGGGGTAAAGCGTTACCACCTGAAAGGCTATTTCGACCATGCGCTACTGAAGAAGGAAACCAGCCACCAGTGCCAGAACTGCCACAAGTCACCGGCCGATGCGCTACACAAGCAAATCACCGGCAACTGTGCCCAGTGCCACACCCAGCAGAAGTGGACCCCAGCCACTTTTGAGCACGACAAGTACTTTGCGCTGGACCGCGACCACACCGCGACGTGTGTGACCTGCCATGTGCGCAACGACTACAGCCGCTACACCTGTTATGGGTGCCATGAACACACCCCTGCCAATATCCGGCGCGAGCATGTCGAAGAGGGTATTCGCCAGTTTGACAACTGCGTGGAATGTCACCGCAGCGGTAATAAGCACGACATCATAGGTGGCAAGGAAAAAAATGGCGACGGGCGCGAGCACGACTGAATAGACGTCTCATGCAAGTGCATAAGCGGTCCTTAAGGCACAACTTGCACAATGGATTCATCGTTTCATGCAGCGATCAACAACGTGACATATTTCGAACCAATTGAGGTTTCAAGATGACCAGCACCCTACTCGACGAATCGCCGCAACCCTACGTTCCGCCCGTATCAGAGGTAGCGCTCAAACAGATCACCCTGTTGCCATGGAGTGCACCTTTTAGCTGGCTAAGACTGGGTTGGCGCGACATTGCGGCACATCCGCTTACCAGTCTCTTTTACGGCTTGCCTTTCTGGTGCATGGCGCTGGTACTGGATGGAGTGTTTCAGTTCGAACCCGAGTACGCCATGATGGGGATCTCGGTCTGCCTGCTGCTTGGGCCCTTCGTAGCAATGGGGCTCTACGACTCGAGTCGCCGCCGTGAACGGGGCTTGGCACCCGATTTTCTGGGCTCACTGACCAGCTGGAAACCGCACCTGCGCAGTATGGGCATGCTGGTCGGCGTGCTGTTGGTACTGGCGTTGCTATGGGGCCGGGCATCGTTGATCGTGACTGCATTGTTCTTCAACACCATCGTGCCCTCCGACTTCGATGTGATGGAGGCCGCAATGAACGCCGACAACTGGGAGTTTGTTATTGCATACGCCGTTGTCGGAGGTGCTTTCGCAGCGTTAGTATTTAGCCTTTCGGTGGTGTCGGTGCCTATGATTTTGGACCGTGATACGGACGCCATTACGGCAGCTATCACTAGCCTGGACGTGATGGCGAAAAACACGGGTGTGTTGCTGCTGTGGGCCGCACTGATCGCCTTATTGGTGGGTGTTTCTGTGCTGCTCCCGATGGCGGTGGGACTGACGGTGATTGGCCCTCTGCTGGGTCACACCAGCTGGCATGCATACCGCGACTCAGTGCGTTGGCCGTAGCAAAATAAGAAACCCTTAAGACGGTCGCCCTAATATTCCAGATAGTCAAACACGGGACTATTCCAAAACCGTGTCGATGGCTCAACCTTACGCGATGGAACCCTATGAAATGCCCCGTCTGCCCGGACTCCGGCCTGCTGATGGCCGAACGCCAAGGCGTTGAAATTGACTACTGCCCCCAGTGCCGCGGTGTTTGGCTTGATCGCGGTGAACTCGACAAGTTGATTGAACGGTCGACAACTGGCGTTGCCGCAATGCCGGTTGCACAACCCAACTATCCACCAAATGGATATCCACGCAAAGACGAACATCATTCGTCGCACCATGGCGGTTATGGGCAGGAACAACATCGCAAGAAATCCTGGCTTGGCGAAATTTTTGATTGATTGCATTGAATGAAAGTTCACCACCACCGCAGTCCGATGCAGTGACAAGGCTGTAGAAAGTGCAGGGCTCGCCAGACCAGAACGACAGGCCACAGGAGAAGACGGGTAAAAATGAGAATGTCCTGGTTCAAAAATAATCTAGTTTTCAAGCCAGGGAAAGACCGTCGCTGCCCATGATCTCGTTGTTGCCGACTCGATGGTTGACCCCAAAAAGGTTGCTGTGGGCCTCCATCGCGGTAGCCATCACCACCATCGTGCTCAAAACGTTGGCTTGGTATGTCACCGATTCGGTTGGGTTGTTGTCAGACGCCATGGAGTCGTTTGTGAATTTGGCCAGCGCCATATTTGCATTGCTGATGGTGACGATTGCACAACGGCCTGCAGACCAAGAGCACCCCTATGGTCACCACAAGGCGGAGTATTTCTCGTCCGGCTTCGAAGGCGTCCTGATCGTTGGCGTGGCCATGGGCATCATCTGGGCCGCTGTCTCCCGCCTCTTTGAACCGCAGCCATTGCAGGAGCTGGGCTGGGGTTTGGGTCTTTCAGTGCTGAGTTCGGCCCTTAACGGATTGCTGGCCTGGGTTATGTTCAGCTCGGCCAAGGTGCATCGCTCCATTGCGCTGGAAGCGGATGCAAAACATTTGGTCACAGATGTCTGGACGTCCGTGGGCGTGGTGGTGGGTCTGATCGGAGTAGTGTTGACCGGCTGGCTCTGGTTGGATGCCGTTGCCGCCATTGGAGTGGCACTGAACATTCTCTGGGAAGGCGGCCACCTGATGTGGCGATCATCGCAAGGACTGATGGACGAGGCCGTTGAACCCGACGTTCTCAGAGAAATTCAGCAGACGCTCGATTCCTTTGACAAGCAAACCATCCGCTTTGACCATGTCATTACGCGACGCTCGGGTCAACGCCGCTTTGTGGACTTGCACATGCACATGCCAACCAACTGGACTTTGGGCCGCGCTGCCACGATTCGCAGCAGTGCCGAACAGGCGTTGATGGGTGCCGTGCCGGGGTTGCGCGCCACCATTCAAATGTTGCCCAGCGATGTCGAAGCGCACTTCGATGACCCGCAGGACAAGAATATTCCATTTTCTGGCCCATAGGCAGCAAATGAGCACATTCCAGCCAATATCCGGCACGCGCTAGCGGCTGGTCACGCTAAGCTCAGCATGCGGCTTCCACTGCGCATCGGAAGCGTTCGCGCCATCGGGGACAGCGGTCTTGGGTGCACCCAAAAACAGGCGCTCGACACCGACCTTGCGACTCGCCAGGTAGTCTTTCACGGCCACGCCGCGCTGCTGCGCCAGCGTGTGCATAGACTCTTCGGTGACGGCGAGACTGGCCAGCAGCATGGCCTCCATCTCGGCGGCGGTTAGTTCTTTGGCCAGGCCCACCAGGTTGCGCGGCTTGACAATGTCGGCACGCCGGTACACGTCTTTAAGCAGCACCGGGTACTCGGCATCGGTCAACACGGCCACGGCCGTGACGTCCTGCCCGCCCACGGCGGCACGGCGGCGCTTTTCGGCCAGCAGCAGGGCTTTGAGGCGCTCCCGCTTGAGAGCGTCGCGCTCCACCACCATGCTGGCGGTTCCGACCACAGTGACGTGCAGTGCCGGGCGGTCTGCCAGCGCCACTGCAATCCTGTCCAGGCCTTGCGCAACCTCAGCTGACAGTACGCTGCTGCCCGGCACAAAGCTGACGGAACTCAGGTCCTCAGTCTGGCTTGCGCCAATGGCGTTGACCAGCAAGCTGAACGGCGCGGTCAGCGCCTTGGCGACGAGGTTGGTAATGACTTTCCACGCCACTGCGCCGATGCTGAACTGTGGGTCGTTCAGAGACCCGCTGATAGGCAGGTTGATGTCAATCACCCCATTGCTGTCGGCCAGCAGGGCGACCGCCAGCTTGACCGGCAGGTTGTTGGGGGCGCCTTCCACCTTGTCACCAAAGCTGAGCTGGTTGAGCACCAGGTTATTGTTGGCCAGCAACTGACCGTCGGGTTGCACAGCGTATTGCACATCCATGCTGAGTTTGCCGCGCTCGATGCCATAGCCTGCGTATTTGATGGCGTAGGCGGTTAGTGGCGGCAGGTCCAGGTCCCGCACTCGGCCTTTGATGTCCATGGCCAGGGGCTTGGCCAGCGGGTTGATCTGGCCGCTGATCTCCAGCGCGGCGGTGCCCTCGGCCCGGCCCCGCAGAACCAGATCGGCCAACTGCGTGCGGCCGTCTGCCGCCTGCGATGAAAACTCGCCGAGCTTGCCACTAAGCTCGCTCAGATCGGCAGAGTAATTGGGTCTGATGAATTGGTCCGAGAACAGCACGCGGCCGTTGACCAGGGTAACGGGGCCCATGGTGACAACGGCGGCTGGTGCGGTTGGCGCCTGCGCTGTCGATGCTGGCTCGCTAGCGGGCGCCGCCTTCACCATGTCTTGCAGGTTAACCCGCCCGCTCGCGTTGACGATCACGCGGGCATAGAAGTCGGACAGCGTCGCCTCCCGGACCTGCACGCGAGTGGCGCTGCCGGGAGCCGTGCGCAGGGTGATGCCCGGTGCATTAAGCGACTTCCAGCTCAGCAGCTCTTCGGCCACGCCCAGGTCGTCGGATACGGCTGGCGTGCGACCCGTGCTGCCATCGCCCGCACCGCCAGCTACTGCCCTTGCCGCCACGCTGTTGGCCCGAAAGTCTTCCAGTGCTGCATCGCCTTGCAGCTGCAACTGTGCGCCGGTTTGGCTTGCGGCGTAGTGAACCTGCCCCTTGTAACTGGCATCAGCGCGCAGGATGGCAATGTTGAGCTGATCGGCAAAGTAGGGGGCCACGCCGTGCACCGGCAGGTCTACCGCGTCCACACTGCCTTGCACGGTCAGAGGCATCCACGTCACAGTACCCTGGTAACGCAGACTGCCAGGCTCGGCGCGGCCCGACTTGAGACGGGCCGACAGCGTCAGCGGCGCGGGTTTGGTGCCATCCAGCGCGGCGCCCTTGAGTTGCAGTTGCAAGGCCGATACCTCCAGGCGCGCAGGCCGCGCAAAGCTGCGGTCTTCCAGCTTGACGGTGCCATCCAATATGAGCAGTTCGTCCAGGGTCACTTGCCAGGGGATATGTGGCTTCGCGGGTGTGTCAGCCTGCCCAGGCGCAGAGTCCGCCACAGGCTGGGTTGCAGCCGATGGTGTTGCTTTTAACCAGCGCTGGAACATCCACTGCCCCTGCGCATCGCGGTGCACCGTGGCGTTGGGCGAGCGCAGGCCTAGCTTGCCCACGGTACCGGTTCGGGCTGCCATATCAAATTGGGCATCAGCCACTTCGAGCAGCTTGAAACTGGGCATTTCGTTGGCAGCGCGCTCGGCGTTCGTGGCTGTCGCGGCTACCGCGGCCGTCCACCCTTTCGGACCCTTAAGCGCAAAGTCGCGCACCGTCAACCGGGGCACGGCCACCTGCAACGCGTCGCCCTGCACGCGCAGGTCCACTTCAGCGTCCAGCACACCCACGACACCAGGCAGCAAAAACTGCGCAACGTGGGGCGCTACCAGGCCAAGGTCGAGTTCGCCAACCGAGGCGTGCACGGTCGTGGTGGATTGGGCACCCTCGCCCTTGACGCGCAGGCGCGCGGGCTTGCCCGGCAAGGGCAGATTGGCAGAACCTTCAAAGGTGAAGGGCGTCGCGGTCAAAGGCCAATGCATGGCCTGGGCCTTCAACTCCAAATGGGTCAGCGCCACCCGGGCTTGGGGTTGCAGGCTGTCATCGGTCCAAGCGACATCCCCCTGGTGCACCACCAGGCGCTCCAGCGCCAGGCTCCAAACGCCTGGTGCCGGCACACCCTTTGAGTCATTCTGGGCGCTAGCCCCTGTAGAAACAGCGGGTGCAGCTATATTTTTAGTAGCAACTGGTGCTGCGTCGGGTTTGCCCATGTCGAGATTGATATGCCCGCTGCGGTTGCGCGTGGCCTGCAGTTTGGGCCCGGTGATCTCCAGCGATGCCAAGTGAACGATTCTCTCCAACGGGCGCACATCGGTCAATTCGACGGCAATGGTTTCCACGCCAAGCAACGGCTGGCCCGCCGCATCGAGCACCGCCAGGCCAGACACCTTGATCGAGCCCTTGAGCGTGATCTTGGACTTGGCGGCTCGCTCAAAGCCCAGGCGCACATCGGCATCCACCACCGCACTTTGCAGGCGCACCGGCAAACTGGCGGGCAGGTAGGGCAAGTAGGGGGCCAGGTCCAGCTGTGTAATCTTGATGGTGGCATCGCCCTTGTGGGTTTTGGCAAAGGGGGTGTCTTCGGCCGTGGTGTCGAAATGGCCGCCATTGAGCTCGAACGCCAAGCGTGGCTGGACCTTGACCTCGCGCTTGGAGTCAAGCGTGCTTAAAAATGGTATGGCCAACTGTAGCGCCCGCAGCGTGTGATGGCGTTCGCCAGACGGCAGGTGGTCGGTAAAGTCCACCGCTCCGCCATTGATGGTGAGGTTGTACAGCGCGAATGGCAACGGTGCCGACGCGGCAGCGGCGCTGTCCTTGTTCAGCTTGGCCAGAATGTCTTCCACGTCGTAATGGCCGTCGCCCGAATGGGCGAGGTGCAGCGTGGGACCATCCACCGTGAGAGCATCCACCACCGGGGCCATGCGCAGCACGGATTCCAGCTCAACATCCACGTACAGGCGCTCAATACTGAGCTGCCTGGCGCTGCCGTCAGCGGTGGCGATGGACAGGTCATGCACGGTGAGTTCCAGCGACCACGGATAAAAGTTGACCGAGCCAATGGTGAGCGTGCGACCCATCGCCGCGCCGCCCTTCTCTTCGATCAAACGCTTCGCCAGTGGCGGCACCGCCACCCAGGCCAGCACCCAAACCACCAGCAATCCACCCAAAAACCAGCGTCCACGGCGCAACCATTGCGGTGAAACGGAAAAAAGAACCTGCATGGATGCGCCTTCAAAATCAGCCGTCGGGTCGGCAGCCAAATTTTAGTGCCGCCAGCCAGTGGCCCCGGCACTGGCCCAAAATGCCGCTATCCTCGCTTTGTCGCTCCCGATATCCCGGCTTTTAACCTCCATCTGACAAACTCCCATGCAGCACTTTCTGAAAACCACCTTTCCCCTTGCCGCCGCAGTGGCGTTGTGCCTGGGTGTCGCCCCCGCTCTGGCTGACAGCACGTCTTCTGCATCCAGCGCATCGTCTACGTCCGTGGGCAGTTCGTCCACATCCATTGGCAAGTCCAGCGACAGCTCGAACTCCGGCGCCAAAGACCGCGTCGCCCAAGGCCAATACACGGTCGTGGAGGTGGCAGCACTGGCCGACCAGGCGAACATGCTGCGCGTGCGTCTACAGCCCCTTGCAATCGCCGACGCAACAGCAAGCAACAAAGCCCGGGCATTCGATCTGGTATTGCCACGCCAGGCTGCCGAGCAGGGGCAACTGGCTGTGGGCCAGGCGATTGCCGCCGAGCACCGGTCCTATGGCCTGGCGTTTGCAACAGTAACGGCAACCGGCAACACCAGCCCCTTCTTTTTGGTGCTGGATGACGGCTGGTACCGTGAACTGGGAAGCCGCCCCCTGGAGATTTAAGGTGCGTGTCGCGCTGGCCGCCGGTTTGGCGCTGGGTCTGCTCGCCAGCTCTGCCTGGGCCGGGTCGTTGCGCTACTGTGACGGGCAGCCCGAACCGACAGCGGCGGTGCAAGACCGGCTCATCCAGGTGGCCGGCATCATCAAGGCCGAGCTGGACCGCTCGGAACAGAGCCTGGCCATTGTGTCGCGATCCGGGCTGGCCCTGCAGCACCTCGATCAGCGTTACTCGCACGCCGGGGTCAGCCTCAAAGCCAGCAGCAACACGCCATGGTCGGTGCGCCAGTTGTATTACGCCTGTGACGAGCAGCGCCCCCGCATTTTTGACCAGGGCATGAGCGGCTTTGTGCTGGGCGCGCATGACCCGGGCGAAGGCTATATCAGCATCGTGCTGCTGCCCCTCGAGGCCGCACAGGCACTGGAGCGCACCGCATTCAATGATGCGCAAGCCCTGCAACTGCTGGGCACCACCTACAGCGCCAATGCCCATGCCTTCAGCCAGCGCTACCAGAACTGCAACCAGTGGCTGGCCGAACTGCTAGCCAGTGCCTGGGGTCAGCCGCGGCAAGGTGATAGTTCGCGTGGAGAGGCCCAGCAATGGCTACGTGCCGAGGGTTACCAGCCCAGCGTGCTGAAGGTGGGCTGGCAACCGCTGATGTGGGTCGCCGATCTGCTACCCTGGTTACACAGCGATGACCACCCGGATGCAGACCTGGACCAAGCGCAGTTTCGTGTCAGCATGCCACAGTCGATTGAAACCTTTGTGCAGGTCCGGCTGCCCGAGGCGACACGCATGGAGCTGTGCTACACCGACCAGCGCGTGGTGCTGCACCGCGGCTGGGAGCCAATTGCGCCGGGCTGCCAGCCGCAGCCCGGTGATGAAGTGATATCGCTACGTATTTGATAGCGCACTGCGCACGTCTTACGGGGGCTATCGGTCGATTCGCCTACTATTTTTTCCCCACCGCCATGTGTGCAACCTTTTGGTCCAGCAGCACTTCGGGCTCCTGGGCTTCTTCCCAGGTTTCGTTGTTCAAGGCAGCATCCAGTCGCTGCGTGTCGAGCTCACCGGTCCACTTGGCAACCACGATGGTGGCCACGCCATTGCCCACCAGATTGGTCAGCGCGCGAGCTTCTGACATGAACCGGTCGATACCCAGGATCAACGCCAGCCCCGCAACGGGCACGGTTCCCACGGCCGACAGCGTAGCCGCCAACACAATGAAGCCGCTGCCGGTGATGCCTGCTGCGCCTTTGGATGTCAGCAGCAAGACGCCTAGCAGCGTCACCTCCTGCATCAGCGTCATGGGCGTGTTGGTGGCCTGAGCGATGAACACCGCCGCCATGGTCAGATAGATGGAGGTGCCGTCCAGGTTGAACGAATAGCCAGTGGGAATGACCAGACCGACGACGGTCTTCTTGGCGCCCAGGTTTTCCATCTTCTCCATCATGCGGGGCAACACGGATTCAGAGGATGACGTGCCCAGCACGATCAGCAGCTCTTCCTTGATGTATTTGATGAACTTCCAGATGCTAAAGCCGTGGAAACGGGCAATAAGACCCAACACCACAAAAACGAAAATCAGGCAAGTCAGGTAAAACGTACCCATCAGCTTGCCCAGCGAAAGCAGCGAACCCACGCCGTACTTGCCGATGGTGAACGCCATGGCTCCAAAGGCGCCGATGGGGGCCAGCTTCATGATGATGCCAACGATGTCAAACAGCACATGCGAGGTCTTCTCGATGAAGTCAAACACCATGGTGCCGCGCCCGCCGAACTTGTGCAGCGCAAAGCCGAATAGCACCGAGAACAGCAGCACCTGCAGGATCTCGCCCTTGGCAAACGCATCCACCACGGAGGTGGGAATCACGTTGAGCAAAAAGTCGACCGTGCCCACCATCTTGCCGGGAGCGGTGTAAGCCGCAATGCTTTTGGTGTCCAGCGTGGAAGCGTCAACATTCATGCCCGAACCCGGTTGCACCAGATTAACGATGACCAACCCGACAATCAGCGCCAGGGTGCTGACGACTTCAAAGTACAGCAACGCCAGGCCGCCAGTTTTGCCGACCTTTTTCATGTCTTCCATGCCGGCAATACCCACAACCACGGTGCAGAAGATGATGGGCGCAATGATCATCTTGATCAGCTTGATGAATCCGTCACCCAATGGTTTCATGTCGGCACCCAATTGTGGGTAGAAGTGTCCCAGGGCAACACCGATGACCACGGCGGTCAGAACCTGTAAGTACAGGGATCGGTAAAAGGGACGTTTCGTGGCAGGTGCGGTAGGGGTCATGGCGGGTGTCTCCTCGTTGATTTGAAGCGCAGTCTAGTCAGGCCACCCCATATCCACAATTGTGGTTATCCACATGTGTCCTGTTGTGCCAACGGTACACTTTGACACCACCATGCAAACTACCGACATGCCCACACTTCATATTGGACACACTGAACCAGATTCGCTGCAATTCGACGCTTGGTCCAATCAGCCGTTATTGATCTCGCTGGAGCAAGGCGGCAGCGACTGGCCGAGTTCGTGCCGCGCAGGCAACTGCCGCACCTGTGTGGGCCAACTACTCAGCGGCGCGGTGCGCTATGAAATGGAGTGGCCAGGCTTGACCACCGAAGAAATGGCGGAGGGCTGTGTACTGCCCTGCGCGGCCTACCCCTGCTCAAACGTAGTGTTGCGACCGGGTTACTGAAAACGCTACCTTTGCGATAGCCGCAAAGCCGCATCGACAGGCGGTTTACCCAATTTCTTACGACAAACTGACTAATGCTTGCCCTGTGGATAACATCGAATCATTTTGGTCACGTGCTCCGATGCGTTTCTTGTCCACAAGGTCAGGAAACAACCACAGAATCAGGGTTAACCCGGAAAGTTTTTACCTTTTTTACCAATGATAGCGTCAGCTACGATAGCAAAAATTGATGCCACTCTCAGGCGCACGGATTACCAGCAAACAACCCCAAGTTACCCCCGTTTGCTGTGGGTCACTTTGTGGATAACTATGTTCACAAGCTCCCCAGGGCGCGTAAACAGGGGGCTGCGACACACTGCCTCACAAATGACCATCAGCGCCGGGCTACCAAAATGACCCCCACCTCCCGATCGCAGAAAGAATGCCAATGAACACACCGCCCAGCTCCGAGCCAGTTGCATTGACTGGAGCCGATATTCATGTGACAAAGTCCTTCAGTAAAGTCTGCATCGTGGGCACAGGCGCTATTGGCGGCTGGCTAGGTGCCGGACTGGCGCGGGCAGGTTGCGACGTCAGCGTGCTTGCGCGAGGCGCCACGCTGGCGGCGGTGCAATTACGCGGCTTGCGTCTGGGTAATGAAACGCACCCTGTGACAGCCGGTAGCGATACCAATGCCCTGGGTGTACAAGACCTGGTGGTGGTCGCGGTCAAAGCGCCTGCCCTGCTGGAGGTGGCGCGCCAGATCAGCCCGCTGATCGGGCCGCACACGGCGGTGCTGACGGCCATGAATGGCGTGCCGTGGTGGTTTTTTCAGGGCTTTGGTGGCGCACTGTCGGATACGCGTCTGAAGGCCGTAGACGCGACGGGGGAAATCGCCACCGCGATCCGGGCGCAGCATGTCATCGGCTGCGTGGTGCACGCCAGTTGCTCGGTCGACGCACCGGGCGTTATTCGTCACCACTTTGGCAATGACCTGATCATCGGTGAACCTTCTGGCCAAACAACCGCACGCGTGCAGGCGCTCGCAGCCCTGCTGGTGCGCGCGGGATTTGCCGCCACCGTATCGCCCCAGATCCAAAAAGACGTCTGGTACAAACTGTGGGGCAACATGACGGTCAACCCGATCAGTGCGCTGACCGGCGCCACCACCGACTTGATTCTGGGTGACGAACTGGTGCGCAATTTCGTCTCTGCGGTCATGCTCGAAGCCAAGGAGATCGGTACACGCATTGGCATTCCCATTGACCAGCAACCGGCCGACCGGCACCAGGTCACGCTCAAGTTGGGGGCGTTCAAGACCTCCATGCTGCAAGACGTGGAAGCGGGCAAGGCAGTGGAACTGGACGCCCTGGTGACGGTTGTGAAAGAGCTGGGCACACTGACCGGGGTCGCGACACCATTCACCGACGCCCTGTTGGGCTTGAGCCGCCTGCAGGCCCGAGTGCGGGGCCTCTATTGATATGCGGTCGGCCTTAGACTTCACTACTAACCCATTCAACGGAGGTGCCCATGGCAACTTACCTGATCGTCGACACCCTGCTCGACAAGCCCGAACTCTACGAAGACTACAAACTCCAAGCCAGGCCACTGGTGGAGCAGTACGGTGGTGAATACCTGGCGCGCGGTGGCAATCTGACACTGAAGGAGACCGACTTGTGGTCGCCAACGCGCATGGTGCTGATTCGTTTTCCCGATGCCGAGTCAGCCAACCGCTTCTACCATTCGCCCGAGTACCAGGCCATCCTGCCCATCAGCAAACAGTCAGCCCGACGTACCATGATCATGCTTGAAGGGGTGTAGACCCATAACGAATTACCAACCGGCTGGGTCTACCTTGTAGTAGCCACTGAGTTCCTGGTACAGCGCCGGATACTCAAACGCCAGTGCCGGACCCTGCTCGAAAAAGACCTCGGACACGACGGCAAAGAACTCTGCGGGGTCCTGAGCGCCATAGTGGCTGAGCAGTCCGTCCAGACCCTGGCGCGCCTCTGACTGTAGCTTCGCAAACGCCGCGTGAAACACTTGGGACCAGCGCCGTGCATCGTATTGCACGTCACCCACAACCGGAGGCGGTGCACCCTGTGCGGCACCGTTCTCCTGGTCCAACTGGTGGGCAAATTCGTGGATCACCACGTTGCGGCCATCATCCGCCACGGCGGCACCCTCGATCGTGTCTTGCCACGACAAAATGACCTGCCCTTGAGCCCAAGATTCGCCCGACAGCGCATTACGACTTTCCTGTTGCACACCGGCACCATCCACCGTGGTCCGATTCACCACAAAGGCACCTGGGTAGACCAAAATTTGCCGCACATTGCCAAAGTAATCGGTCGCCCGATTAAGAATCAACAGGCAAGCCTGTGCGGCAATGACCACCCGCATTTCTTCGGTAATGTGCAACCCGCCGCACCCCAAAAATGACTTTTCGGCAATGAAGACCTGCATATGCTTTTTGAGTTGCAACTGCAGATCAGTGGGCAAGCGTCGAACCAGCGGCACCCGACGCTGCAAGACTTTGCGCCACGCCGCCGGAAAGGCGGTAGCACGCACCCGGGTACGTTGCCAGGTCAGCCAGTAGGGATGGGCGACCAACCCCAGCACCAAGAGCAGGGCCAGGCCACAAAACAGAAAAAACGCCACGGGCAGTGCTCCAGTTAAAGCGGTTGTCACACGCCATAACTGGGAGTCAAGCCCGGAATTTCAAGTTTTGGCACTGGGCCACCCCAAGCCAAAACAGCCCCCTCGGGCGGCAGTGATGGAGCGCAAGCGTAGAGCGCGGGGGCCTAATTAGCGTGTCACCAGCACCGGCACTTTCGACTCTGCAACCACCTTGGTGGACACGCTGCCCAGCATCAAGCGCGAAATGCCGGAGCGGCCGTGCGACCCCAGCACGATCAGGTCGGCACCTTCGGCTTCTGCAGATTGCACAATGCCAGCCGCCGCACCCACGTCTTCCACCAGACGGGCTTGCAGCGTTACGGGTGCACCACCCTGCGAACACAGAGACTCGACCAGCGCATGCGCCTGGGCCGCTTGTTGCTGCGCGGCTGCGGTATAGGCCTGATAGCCCATGGGGTTGATTTCGCCCACGCCAATGTAGGGATAGGGGTCAACCACATAGACCACGGTCAGCTTTGCACCATGGGTACGCGCCAGCCCCACGGCCAATTGCGCGGCGTGCTCGGATGCAGCGGAGCCATCGGTGGCGATAAGAATATGTTTGAACATGTGATTGCCTCTCGAATAGTAAAAAACCCATTGTGAATGCTGCACCTTTGTCGCTCCACATTCAATGATTTGCGTCAATTTGGACGCATTTGCATCCGGCACGCGTCCATCGAAGACCACCGATTCGTGCCAATGCTTGCTGCGTATCATGTCATGTACGACGGGACCGGATACTACCTCAATGGATAACCCATTTCTGCCGTAATATCGGGCTATCGAATCCCATGTCGGGGTTGACTATGGAGGACATATGGCTAAAGGTGACCAGCGCAAAGAGAAAATGGCGAAGAAGCCCAAGAAGGACACTTCTGAGCCCAAGAACTCTACATCCGACCGCCCCATGGCGCCGATGACAGCGGTTATTCCACGCGGCAAAGAAAAAAACAAATAGGCGCTTTCACGCCTTTTTCAAGTTTTTGCCCTTTGCAGAGCGCCCGTCAGCCAGCGGGGCGGGTCGGCGCATCCAGAATGCCGGCCACCAAGCCGGCAAGTTGATCCGCCCCCATTTTGAAGCCGCAGGCTTGCGCGTGGCCACCGCCGCCCATGCTGCGCGCCAGGCCAATGCAGTTAAAACTGCGTTGTGACCGAAGCCCTACCTTGATGACGCCGCCTTTGGTGGCACACCACATCAAGGCAAATGTTCCACTTTTCAGCGAGAGCATGTCGCCAATCACGCTGTGGAACACGCCGGGTGCATTCACCATCAGACCGATCTGCCCGTTGAATACAACGGGTTGTGCGCCCTCGGCAATATCATCAGCGAGTTTGTTGAATTTGTCATCCATGGCCCGCCCGCGCGCCATAAACTGCTGCAATTGCTCCGCGTCGAACGCCGCCATGGCAGCCCAGTGTGCAAAGTCGAAAGACTCCATATCCAACGCGGCCAGATAACCTGCACTTTCGGGGTATTGCCAAACCCAGATATCGCGGTCTTCAATGAAGCGAAACAGGTCGGGCAATGGCCTGTCGGCTTGAAAAAACTCCCACGCCAGTCGCGAGCCCGCCTTATTCATATCGAAGTGCACCACACCACAACGGCAGACAAATCCGGTCAGATGCTCGGCCGCGCTCTTGTGGTGGTCCAGTAGCACCAGTTTGGAGGCCTGCGCATCGATTCCGCGCATAATTTCTGTAGAGAACGAGAAGTCAAGAATGTAGACCGCACGACCGCGCATGTCAGGCAGGTCCGCGACCGAACTGATATCCCCGTGGTCAAGCCCCAGAAACTCGGCTTTTCCTTCATAAAAAATCCAGGCAGCCAGCGCCGACGCAAACCCATCAGGGCAGCTATGCCCGTGGTAAATCACCAGAGGCCGGGGGTCATTCTTGTCAGGAGCAAACAGCAATCCAAGGGGGAGAATGGTTTTCATGGGCGTTTGTGTCCTTTAGTCTGAAGACTGGCCGTCCAAAACCTGCTTGCGCAGTGGCCGTGGAACCTTCTTGAACCGAATAGCCCGGTCCAGTTCGATGGCATCTTTCTTGACCTGCCGCTCGGCATCGAGTTTCTGGCCGTGCGACAGCCACTGCGAAAACTCTTGCGGCGTTTCCAGCGTCGTGCGGCCCATCACGGCGGAGCGAAAGTCGTGGATGACGAGGTCGGCGGCCTTTTGCAAATTGATTTTGCCACCCGGCAGTAACGCGCCGCGCTTGCGGCCAATAGCTTCCAGAATCTGCTCATCGGTCTGCTGCGCAACACCGGCGATCTTGTAGCGCGCCTCCAGCAAAGGTGCATAGTGCTGGCGCAGGTAGTCCAGCAATTCCAGCGCCACTTCTTCTTCGTCAAAGGCATTTCGGCCAATGGCGCCGCTGGCTGCAAGGTTGTACCCACTCTTGGCCACAATGATGCGCGGCCACAGCACGCCCGGCGTATCAAACAGGTAGAAACCGTCCTGCAGCACGATGCGCTGCTCCAGCTTGGTGACACCGGCTTCATCGCCCGTCAGTGTGGCGCGCTTGCCCTTGAGCGTGTTGATCAGCGTGGACTTGCCCACGTTTGGAATGCCGCAAATCAGCACCCGCATGGGCTTGACCATGGTGCCGCGGTTGGGCGCCAGCTCAAAGCACGCTTTCACCAGCACCTTGGCGGGTGCCGTCATGCTGGCGTCCAACCCCAGCGCACGCGTACCCGGCAAAGCATTGAAATGTTCCAGCCACAAGGCCGTGCGCTCGGGGTCCGCCAAGTCCTGCTTGTTGAGTACCTTAAGTGCTGGCTTGCCAGCGGTGAGCTGGGCCAGCATGGGGTTGGCGCTGGAGCCCGGCAGGCGTGCATCCAGCAGTTCGATGACCACATCTATCTCCTTGATGCGCTCGTCGATCGCCTTGCGCGTCAGGTGCATGTGCCCCGGGAACCACTGGATTGCCATACCTGTCAGACCTCGCGTTTCACCACCGATTAGACAGCACCCAGCGCCTGATCCAGATCGGCGATCAGGTCGTCGATGTGCTCAATGCCAATCGACAGGCGAACCATGTCGGGCTTGACCCCGGCCTTGGCCATCTCGGCTGCGTTGAGCTGACGGTGCGTGGTGGTAGCCGGATGGCAGGCCAGCGACTTGGCGTCCCCAATATTTACCAAACGGGTGAACAACTGCAGCGCGTCCTGGAAGCGGGCACCGGCCTCCAGGCTGTCGGTAGCCTTCAGACCAAAGCTGATCAGCCCCGAGGCGCGACCGCCCATGTACTTCTGCACCAGTGGGTGGTCGGCGTGGTCGGGCAAGCCAGCGTAGTTGAGCCAGCCGACCTTGGAATGGGCCTTCAAGTAATTGGCAATCTTGAGCGCGTTTTCACAAATGCGGTCCATGCGCAGCGCCAGTGTTTCGATGCCTTGCAAAATCTGGAAGGCGTTCATGGGGCTCAAAGCCGCCCCCATGTTGCGCAGCGGCACCACGCGGGCCCGGCCAATGTAGGCTGCAGCGCCCAAGGCCTCGGTGTAGACAACGCCGTGGTAACTCACGTCGGGTTCATTCAGACGTTTGAAGCGTGCCTTTTGTTCGGCCCATGGGAACTTGCCGCTGTCCACGATTGCGCCACCAATGGTGGTGCCGTGACCGCCCAGGTATTTGGTCAGCGAATGCACCACGATATCGGCACCGTGCTCAAACGGGCGGCACAGGTAAGGGCTGGGAACGGTGTTGTCCACAATCAGCGGCACACCATGCGCGTGGGCCACGGCGGCCAGTGCGGCAAGGTCCGTCACATTGCCCAGCGGGTTGCCGACCGACTCGCAGTACACGGCCTTGGTGCGTGCATCGATGAGCTTGCCAAACGAGGCAGGGTCTTTTGCATCGGCAAAGCGTACCTCAATACCCATTTGCGGAAACGTGTGGGCAAACAGGTTGTAGGTGCCGCCATACAGCGTGGAGGCGGACACGATGTTGTCACCGGCTTCGGTAATGGTCTGAATGGCATAAGCAATAGCCGCCATGCCGGATGCCACGGCCAGCGCGCCAATGCCGCCTTCCATGGCCGCCACGCGGGCCTCGAGCACACCGTTGGTCGGGTTCATGATGCGGCTGTAAATATTTCCCGCCACCTTCAGGTCAAACAGGTCCGCGCCGTGCTGGGTGTTGTCAAACGCATAAGCCACGGTTTGATAAATAGGCACCGCCACGGCCTTGGTTGTGGGATCTGGCGTGTAGCCGCCGTGGACGGCGATGGTTTCGATTTTCATGTTTGGGTTCCTTGGAAGTCGGGCGTCTGAATCCCCCTGACCATCAATGATTCAACAGCCGCGGGAGCCGATAGATTGTCGGGCAGTTTGTGCACGCCGCTAAACCTAGACAGGAGTCTCTAGGAAAACACACGGAATTAAGGTGTCTGCACTAGGACGAACCCGGAGAATTCACGCCAGCAAGCAAAGCGCTTCATCCCCTTTAATTCTTTCTTCAGGAGTATTTCCATGGCTAACCAAAAACTGGCAACTGTCACCAACGAACTGATCGAGTCCTACGGCAACACCGCCAAGAACGTGATCAAAGCCTACCGCGTCGGCAACGAGCGCGCTGTGGTGTTCATGGACCAGAGCTTTGTGGCGGCACTGGACAAGGCCGGTGCACGTCTGAGCACCCAGACCCGCCGCAACGCCGTTGCCACCGAGAAAAAGATCACTGCCTACTATGCAAAGGGCGTCGAAATGACTTCAGTCAACGCCGACATGGTCATCGACAAAGCGGTTGAATTGGCTGGCAAGGGTATTGTTCAAGTAGCTGCCAATGCAGGGCGCTTTGAGAAGTCGACCGGCGTGACTGCCTTGACCACACTCGCCACCGCCGCTGTACCAGCCGCCAAGGCTGTGACCGTGGTAGCGGCCAAGATTGAAGCCCAATCCGGCGTACTGGCCAGCAAGATTGCCGGCAAATCCGTCAAGGTCAAGGTTGCTGCTGCCAAGCGTGTTGTTGCCAAGAAGGTCGTTGTGGCCAAGAAAGCAGTTCGCGCGCCCAAGGCCGCTTAATTGCCTGTCAGGCCACTTTCCGGTGGCCCGATGTCACAGCGGCTTGGCAGGGTTCAAATGCCGGGGCGACAAATACTCTTGCAGGTAGATGTCAAACGGCATGGAGTCGCCTGCCTCAATCTTGCGCTGGTCATCCACAGAGGTGCGCGCCAGTTGCGCAAACTGATCACCCACAGACGGTGGCAGTTCGGCATCCAGCATGGCCTGGCGCGTCTTGATCGACTGCGCCTTAACGAAGGCAACGAAGCAACCATCAAAGTTCTGAGTCACTTCGCGCAAAACTCGCGCCGATGGCAGCGTATCGGGTTGGTGCAAGGCGTGCACCGCTGACTCGACGGCGGCCGCGTAATCCGTGCCGCCATAGGTCGCATCGAGCTGTTTGGCAATAGGCAGCAACTGGCCGACCAGTTCCAGGCCCCAATCCACCAGCGTCACGGTAGAGTCGCCACGTTCGAGCGTGAGCCCGGGCTCGCGCCCGCGCTCGGCCACGTTGTGCTGGTTGTGCGCCAGCGCAACAATCTCACGTGGTGTGTCAGGCGGACTATCGGCCAGCAGGCAATACAGCAAGAACACGTCCAGAAAGCGCATGGTCTGGGCGTTGATACCCATGGGCTCAAACGGGTCTAAATCCATGAGACGAACCTCAACGTACTCCACACCCCGCTCGCGCAGGGCATACAAGGGTCGCTCGCCCTGCCGGATGACGCGCTTGGGGCGAATAGTGCCGTAGAACTCGTTTTCAATCTGCAACAGGGTGGTGGCGAGTTGACGGTATTCACCGTTGGGCCCGCGCACGCCGATGGCTTCATAGGGCGCGTAGGGCCGGGTCAATGCGTCTTGAAGCGATGCAGCATACCCCTGCAAACTGTTGTAGCTGACAGCCAGCGAGGCTTGCGCATCACTCTGGTACCCCAGGCGCCCCATGCGCAGCGAGGTGGCGTAGGGCAAATACATGGTGCCGGCACTGAGCGCCTGTAGCTGGTGCTGGCGCCCGGCCACAAAGGTGGAACACACCGCCGGTGAGGCTCCAAACAGGTAGAGCAACAAGAAGGCGTGACGGCGAAAGTTACGGATCAACCCAAAGTACTGCTCGCTCGACACATCGGGCAGCGACCAGTTGTAGTGAATGCCCGATATGGTCTGCATGCGCCGCCCATAACGGTGACCCAAGCCGCTGCGATACAGCGTTTTAGCGCGACCCACGTTGGACGTGCCGTATTGTCCCAGGGGAATAGCATCGTCCTGCGGCAGGCAGCACGGCATACTGGAAACCCACAGCATTTCGTCTCCCAACTCCCGTACCGTGACCTGCTGCACTTGCGTCAGCTCATCCAGACAGGCTTGCACACCATCATGCACGCCGGTAATCAGCTCCAACTGCGACTCACTGAAATCGGTGGTGATGTGCGGATGCGTCAACGCAGACCCCAGGCCTTGGGGATGTGGCGTGAGCGCCAGTTCCCCATCAGCCAGCGTACGCAAGCTCTCTTTTTCAACGCCCCGGCGAATACCCAGAATGCGTGATGTCAGAAGGGCCCCCAGGGCCTGTGAATTTATGTGCATACCAACGGGCCTTCAACTTTTTGTGCGGCGCTGAAGGTACCACACCGCGTGAACAAATGCACGAATAGGGAAGTTTTCCGGGTTTGCAGGATCAGGCCAACTTCGCCGTGGCGCGCGCCACCTCGTGAGTGCCTTGTGACGACCCGTTGGGCGGCACCATTTCGCCAGTACGGTCACGCACCTGGTCCAGTTGTGCGGCCAGGCGCTGTGGGGCGTCGTGATCCAGACCGATCCAGTCGCCCTGTGTCATGGTGATGTTGGCCGACTCGACATGGCCCGCACCGGCGCACAAGATGGTGCGGGTGGGGGCGTCCTCAGACACCAGCACCAGCATGGCTGGCACCACAGCCTGGGGTTGTAGCGCGGCCAGCACGGCCTCTGGCATCAGGCCCTCGGTCATGCGGGTAGCCGCTGTAGGTGCCAGCGAATTGACCCGAATGTCGGACTTGGCGCCTTCCAGCGCCAGGGTCTGCATAAAACCCACCAAGGCGAGCTTGGCCGCACCGTAATTCGACTGGCCAAAATTACCATACAACCCGGTACTGGAAGTCGTCATCAAAATGCGACCGTATTTTTGCGACACCATGTGTGGCCACACGGCTTTGCTGCAATGCACGGCACCCATCAGGTGCACGTCCAGCACCAGACGAAAATCAGCCAGGTCCATCTTGGCAAAGGTCTTGTCACGCAGAATGCCAGCGTTGTTCACCAGAATATCCACCCGGCCCCAGGTGTCCACCGCCTGTTGCACCATGGCCTGTACCGCATCCCAGTCGGTGACCGAGGCACCGTTGGCAATGGCCTCGCCACCTGCCGCGCGAATCTCGTCTACGACGGCCTGCGCCGCCGTCACCGAACCGCCAGAACCATCACGGGCACCTCCCAAGTCGTTCACCACCACCTTGGCGCCGCGCGCCGCCAGGGCCAAGGCATGTTGGCGACCCAAACCGCCGCCCGCACCCGTCACAATGGCAACACGCCCTTTGAAATCAATGCTCATAAAAGACCCTTGCAAATGAATACCACCAGCACACAAACAGCGCGGCTAAGCTGCGCTGCGAATCACTGGCTACTGTAATTCACCCGCGCACCCGCTTCGCTGACTTGCGTCAAGACCGAGACACACCACTATGGAACTGAACTCCGAAATCCCCACCGACCCACCCCGCAACGCATCCACCGTAGTCATGCTGCGTGACGCGCCCCACGGGCTCGAAGTGTTTCTGGTTAAACGCCACGGCCTGTCCGACGTGCTGGGCGGTGCCTATGTATTTCCGGGCGGAAAACTGGACACAAATGACTGCCAACTGGACCCGCAGGT
>CANNRR010000022.1 GCA_947508055.1 Burkholderiales bacterium | reverse complement strand
GCACCCTGAGCCGCTGAACGACGACTCTCTCTCTCCTTTTGCTAAATGCACACCACCCTGCCCTTGCGGCATTTTCTGTTGGCGTTGGCTGCACGGAGTAGCTAAATCACACAAGGAGCGTTTGTGGGCCACACCATCCTCAAGTCATGCGCCGCGCTGCTGGCGGTTGCGACACTGCACGCACAGGCATTCCAGATCCTCAGCGTCTCGCCCCAGGGCCAGGCGGTCCGTGTGCGCCAGGTGGTGGCCAAGTTTGACGACAGTGCCGTCAACTTTGGCGGACCCAAGGCGGACGCGCCGCTGACCCTGAACTGCAGCGATGCGCAGGTGACCAAGGGGTCAGGGCGTTGGGTGACCGACCGCAGTTGGACCTACGAGTTCGAGCGCGACCTACCCCCAGGCGTGACCTGCAATCTGCAGGTTCGCAGTGGTTTCAAATCCGCCAAGGGGGCGGAGTTGACCAGTACTGGCGGCTACCAGTTCAGCACCGGTGGCCCGTTTGTCCAGAACATTCAGCCCTCTGGCGGCAACCGCATGGATGAAGATCAATTCTTCACGCTCGAACTCAGTGGCCAGGCTATGCTGGCCAGCGTGCAAGCCAATATGTGGTGCGCTGTCGAGGGGCTTGGCGAACGGGTGGCGGTACGCCTGATTGACGGCAAAGACCGTGCCGACCTGCTCAAGTCATTGGAACTGGAGACCGTCGCAGCCAAAGAGCCGCTCAGCATTGTTACCCTGGCCTGCAACCGCACCATGACGCCGTCGAGCAAAGTGCAACTGGTGTTTGGCAAAGGCATCAGCACACCCCCATCCAGCACCAACGCCGACGGTGTCGCCAACACGGTGGAAAAGCGTTTCAATTTCCAGGTACGCGAGCCCTTTGCCGCCAGCTTCACCTGTGAGCGCGAGAACTCCCAAAGTGCCTGCCTCCCGATTCGCCCCATGACACTGAGCTTCAATGCGCCAGTGTCGGCCAAGTCGCTGACCGGTATCCGCTTGAAGTCAAGCAAAGACACCTACAAGCCCGCCATCGATCGCGCAGGCGACGCCACCGATACCGAAGACCACGTCGTCGACAGCGTCACCTTCAAGGGAATATTTTCGGAGCAGACCGAGTTCGCGCTGGAACTGCCCAATGACTTCAAGGACGCATCAGGACGCAGTCTGCGCAATGCCGACAGTTTCCCGCTAAAAGTATCCACTGCAGCCATGCCACCGCTGGCCAAGTTTGCCGCCGCACCGTTTGGCATCGTGGAGCGCCTTGCCGAACCCAACGGTGTGGCCCTGCTGCCGGTCACGCTGCGCAATGTGGAAGCTGCGTTGCCAGTCAAAGGGGTCAACGTGGAACAGTCCCGCACCAGCGCGCCTGTGGCAAACAACAAGGTCAGCACCCTGACTCCCGGTACCGATGCAGACATCATCCGCTGGTTTTTGCAAGTACAGCGCTACGACAACTTCACCGTGTCGCGCCGTTTGGCCAGCAAAGACACCAAAGGGGCGCTGCCCAAAGTATTGGATGCCTACGACAAAGACTACGTGCAGTCCCGCATGGTCTCGCTGCTGCAGGGCCAGCCCGATGTGAAGTCACTGGACCTGCCCAAGCCTGCCAGCAGTGACCCTCGCCCGTTTGAAGTGGTGGGTATACCCCTGTCGACCGGTTTCCATGTGGTGGAGATCACTTCGCAAAAACTCGGCACCTCGCTGCTGGACGAACGCCACGGCGCAGGTCGCAGCATGGTGGTGCGCACCTCCGCATTGGTGACCAACCTGGGCGTGCACTTCAAGCTGGGGCGCGAGAACGCGCTGGCCTGGGTGACGACGCTGGACAAGGGTGCAACGGTTGCCAATGCCCAGGTGCGCGTATCGGACTGCGCCGGGCGTGCGGTGGCGAGCGGAAAAACCAATTCGCAGGGCATCGCCACCCTGACCGGCATATCGCCCAGAGCGCCCACTTGTAACGCCGAGGGCACCTACACACAAGCCTACTTTGTCAGCGCGCGTGCGCCGCAACCGGCGGGCGATGGCAAGGGTACGGTCGACGACATGGCCTTTACCTGGAGCGACTGGAACCGGGGAATTGAGCCCTGGCGCTTCAACCTGCCGACCAGCCGCGAACTGCAACCGGATGCGCGTGCTCACACCATATTTGACCGCACACTGTTGCGCGCCGGTGAAACGGTGTCCATGAAGCACATCCTGCGCAGCGAAACCAGCCAGGGCTTTGGCCTGACGCCGGCGCAACCAGGGACGCTGGTGCTGACTCACCTGGGCAGCGGCCAGCAATACACGCAGACCCTGGCCTGGCGCAAGACGGCGACGGGAGGCCAGAGCGCCGAGAGCACTTTTGCCATCCCACCCGCCGCCAAGTTGGGCCTATACCAGGTAGAGCTCAAAGGTGGCACCAGCAACCGGTCCTATGTCAGCGGGCAATTCCGCGTCGAAGAATTCCGCCTACCCGTGCTGGAAGGCAGCGTCACACCCAATGAGAAAAAGGCCCTGGTGAATGTGAAAGCGGTGCCAGTGGAGGTGCAAGTCAAGTACGTCTCGGGCGGCGGCGCGGCCAACCTGCCAGTGCGCGTGTCAGCGCTGGTGCGTGGCAAGTCCCTGAGCTACGCCGACTATTCCGAATTCAGTTTCCAGGGCCCGCGCGGCAGCCGCGAAAATCGCGCCAATGGCGACGAGGAAGCCGAGGCCAGTTCGGACGCCCGCGTCATTGCCGACAAGCTGCCACTCACGCTGGACAAGAGCGGCACGGGCAAAGTGACCATCAATAAGGTTCCCGCCAGCCGCGCGCCGCAGGACCTGCTGCTCGAAGCGACCTACTCCGACCCGAATGGGGAAGTTCAAACGATCCGCAGCACCCAAACCCTGTGGCCTGCCGCTGTGGTGGCCGGCATCAAGACCGAGGGTTGGGTATCGAGTACCCAAAAAATCAAGTTTCAGGCTCTGGCGCTGGACCTGTCTGGCAAGCCACAGGCTGATGTTGCACTGGAAGTCAAGGCCACCGCGCGCATCGTCACCACCACCCGCAAGCGCATGGTGGGTGGCTTCTACACCTACGACAACAAGACCAACGTCAAAGAACTCGGCAGCGTGTGCAGCGGCAAGAGCGATTCGCGCGGCCTGCTGCTGTGTGAAACCAGTCTTGCCGAAGCCGGTGAAGTGGAACTGGTGGTCACTGCCAAGGACACGGCGGGCAACAGCATCCAGGCGGCCTCGAGCGTCTACGTCACCAAACAAGGTGAGCTGTGGTTTGGTGGCGAAAACCACGACCGCATTGACCTGCTGCCCGAGAAGAAAAGCTACCAGCCGGGCGAGACCGCCAAATTTCAGGTGCGCATGCCGTTCCGATTTGCCACCGCATTGGTGGCCGTGGAGCGCGAAGGCATCATTGAGACCGACGTGGTGCAACTCAACGGCCAGGACCCAACCATCAACTTGAAGATCAAGGACGGCTGGGGACCCAATGTCTATGTCAGCGTGCTGGCCGTGCGCGGCCGGCTGCGCGAGGTGCCGTGGTACAGCTTCTTCACCTGGGGCTACAAGGCGCCACGCGAGTGGTGGACCTCGTTCTGGTACGAGGGGCGTGAATACATCGCGCCAACCGCGCTGGTGGATCTGAGCAAGCCCGCCTTCCGCCTCGGTGTGGCCGAGATCCGCGTGGGCGCCAAGGCCCACCAACTCGACGTGAGCGTCCAGGCCGACAAAGAGAGTTACGCCGTGCGCAGCCAGGCCAAGGTGACCATCCAGGTGAAGCTGCCCAATGGCCAACCCGCCGCCAACGCGGAAGTAGCCCTTGCCGCCGTCGACCAGGCCCTGCTGGAACTGATGCCCAACACCAGCTGGAACCTGCTCGACGCCATGTTGCAGCGCCGTTCCTGGGGCGTGGAAACCTCCACCGCACAAATGGAAATCATTGGCCGGCGGCACTATGGCCGCAAGGCCGTACCGGCCGGCGGCGGCGGCGGCAAGAGTGGCGCGCGCGAACTGCTCGAAACGCTGCTGTTGTGGAATCCGAGTGTGAAGCTCGACGGCAATGGTTCAGCCGTTGTAATAGTGCCGCTGAACGACGCGCTGACCACCTTCAAGATCGTGGCAGTAGCTGATGCATCGGTTGGTTTGTTCGGCACGGGATCAACCACCATCCGCGCCACGCAAGACTTGCAAATCATCAGCGGACTGCCACCGCTGGTGCGCGAGGACGACCAGTTCCGCGCCCAACTCACTCTGCGCAACACCACCCAGCAGGCGATGAAGGTGGAAGTGACGCCACGGGCCACGCTGCTGGACCTCAAACCCCAGCTGGTAGACATTCCCGCTGGCGATGCGCGAGAAGTGGCATGGATGGTGACGGCGCCAGCGCAACTCGCGCAACTGCGCTCGCAGGCCATCCTGTGGGAGATCGAAGCCCGGGACACGGTCAGCGGCGCCCGCGATGCATTGAAAGCACGCCAACGCATCATTCCTGCCATACCGCTGACTGTGCAACAGGCGACACTGGTGCAGATTGATGGTCCGTTCAACCTGGACGTGAATGCGCCGACTGACCCGATACCCGGTCGCGGAGGACTGAAGATGTCGCTGCAACCCAGGCTCGCGGAAGGTCTACCGGGCGTGAAAGACTGGCTTGCTAACTACCCCTTTGCCTGCCTGGAGCAAAAGACCAGTAAGGCCATCGGTCTGCGTGACGGCAAAATGTGGCAAAACGTCGCAGCGCAACTCCCCAGCTACCTGGACAGCGACGGTCTGGCCAATTACTTCCCACCGCGCGATGGCGAGGCCAACCATGGCAGTGACACGCTGACTGCCTATCTGCTCGCGGCCGCACACGAGGCCTCCAGCATCAACCCCGCCTTTGCACTGAGCGACGACAGCCGGGCGCCGATGGAGCGTGGCTTGATCGCATTTGTGGAGGGACGCATCCAGCGCGACTTCTGGAGCCCCCGCAAAGACCTGGACATCCGCAAGCTCGCGGCCCTGGAAGCCCTGTCTCGATACGGCAAGGCACAGGGTCGCATGCTCGCAAGCATCACCATTGCGCCCAACCAGTGGCCTACGCACGCGGTGATTGATTGGCTCACCATCCTCAGACGCGTGCAAGACGCACCGGACCGAGACAAACGCATGGCAGAAGCGAATCAGATTTTGCGTTCGCGCATCAGCTACCAGGGAACCAGAATGGTCTTCAGCACCGAGCGCGAAGACTATTGGTGGTGGCTGATGCAAAACGGCGACGTCAACAGCGCACGCCTGATGCTCAGCGTCATGGACGACCCCGCCTGGAAGGATGACATGGGCCGCCTGGCCAACGGCTTCATCGCCCGCCAGACGCGTGGCGCATGGCTTACCACCACCGCCAACCTGTGGGGCGGGATCGCCCTGGAAAAGTTCTCGGCCAAGTTTGAAGCGGTTGCAGTGACGGGCACCACCAAGGCCAGCATGAGTACGGGAGTAGCGAACGTGGACTGGAGCAAGGTCGAGCGCATAAAAGCCACTGACACACTGGGGGCGACCCATCAGTCAACGTGGTTTGGTGCACCTGCCGGACCAGGTAATTTGCGAAACAACAGCATGTTCCTGCCCTGGAACAGCACTTCGGCCAAGGACACCTTAAACGTCACCCACCAAGGCACCGGCAAGCCCTGGTTGACGCTGCAGTCCATTGCCGCCGTTCAATTAAAGGAAGCCTATAGCGCCGGCTACCAGATCAAAAAGACCATTACCCCGCTGGAACAGGCCAACAAGAGCCTGCCCGTCGGCAGCTACACCCGGGGTGACGTACTGCGCATCACGCTGGAGGTCAACGCCAGCGCCGACATGAGCTGGGCCGTAATCACCGACCCGGTGCCCGGTGGCGCCACCATTTTGGGTAGCGGCCTGGGGCGCGACAGCGAGATCGCCACCCAAGGTGAGAAGCGCGAGGGCTATGCCTGGGCGGCGTTTGAAGAGCGCAGCTTCGAAGTCTTGCGCAGCTACTACCAGTTCCTGCCCAAGGGAGTGGCAAAGCTGGAGTACACCATCCGTCTCAACAACGTCGGCGAGTTCACGTTGCCACCGTCGCGGGTAGAGGCTATGTACGCACCGGAGATGTTTGGCGAGAGCCCCAATGCACGGGTAAGGGTCGAGGCGGCCAAGTGACTCGATGGGAGTCTCTTCGCAACCTGGCTGGCTGGAACAGCACCAAGCTGAGCAAACCAAGTGCTATTTTTTTGATAGCTGTCTGCGCACATTCTACGGGGTCTACAGCCACATTTAACGAAGTAAAGGCAGCCTTCAAACCGTCCGACACCCTGATCCTCGACCGACACGGGGAAGTTTTGCATCGCCTGCGCACCGACGCCACCGTGCGCCGCGGCCAGTGGGTGGCGCTGGCCGACATTTCCCCGGCCATGCGCACGGCGCTGGTGCTAAGTGAAGACAAACGCTTTTACGAACACAGCGGGGTCGACTGGCAGGCAGTGTCCAGCGCAGCCTGGGCCAACCTGTGGAGTCGCAAGACGCGCGGAGCGTCGACCATCACCATGCAGTTGGCCGGTCTGCTCGATGACGACCTCAAGCGTGGACCGCGTGGGCGCAACGTGGTGCAGAAGCTGGAGCAAACGGTGTCTGCGCAAATACTGGAGCGCAACTGGCGCAAAGACCAGATCCTGGAAGCCTACTTGAACCTGGTGCCCTTCAAAGGAGAGTTGGTGGGCATAGACGCCATGAGCCAGACCCTGTTTGGCAAAGCCCCGCATGGGCTGGATGCACGCGAGGCTGCGGTGGCCACCGCGCTGGTTCGTGCACCCAACGCCAGTGCTGCACAGGTAGCGCAGCGGGCTTGTGCGGTGTTAAAAAGCCTGCAGAGCACGGGCGCCGACTGCGAGGCGCTGGACCTGTTCACCAGCGGCGTTTTGCAGCGTCGCGCATACGCTGCCAGTGCGGGCTTGGCACCACATGTGGCTCGCAGCCTCGTGAAGGCATCGACCGCCGCAGCACGCACGCCGACTATCCCGTCCGCCATCAAGACAACACTGCGCGCACCTCTGCAGCGCTTCGCCGTGCAAACCCTGCAGCAACACCTGCGCGAGTTGGCTGGCCGCCATGTCGAAGACGGTGCCTTGGTAGTGGTGGACAACGCCACCGGCGAGATACTGGCGTGGGTCGGCTCATCGGGAGAGGACATCAGCAACGCGGCCGATGTAGACGGCGTCACCGCGCTGCGCCAACCCGGCTCCACGCTGAAGCCGTTTATATATGCCCAGGCGATTGCCCAGCGGCGCATCACTGCTGCCTCGCTGCTGCACGATTCAGGCACACAAATCCACACCGCAGGCGGCCTCTACATTCCACAAAACTACGACCACCAGTTCAAGGGCTGGGTATCGACCCGCACCGCGCTGGGCGCGTCGCTCAACGTTCCCGCCGTGCGTACGCTGGCGATGGTGTCACCAGACGCGTTTCACAAACAACTGGTGCAACTGGGCCTGCCGCTTAAAGAAAGTGGCGACTACTACGGCTACAGCCTGGCCTTGGGCAGTGCCGAAGTGTCCTTAATCAACCTGGTCAACGCCTACCGCGCGTTGGCCAATGGTGGACGCACCAGCGCCCCATCGCTCACGCCCGGCGCTAAACCACGGTCGCGCAATGCACTGGACCCGCGCGCCGCCTTCATCGTGGGTGACATCCTGAGCGATCCACTGGCCCGCGCCCGCACCTTTGGCACCGACAGCATTCTGGCCACACGCTTCTGGACCGCAGTCAAAACCGGCACCAGCAAAGACATGCGTGACAACTGGGCGGTGGGCTGGTCGCAACGCTATACCGTGGGCGTGTGGGTGGGCAACGCCAGCGGTGCGCCGATGTGGGACGTCAGCGGCACCACCGGTGCCGCGCCCATCTGGGCCGCAGTCATAAACTACCTGCACGCCTCGCAACCCAGCCACGCACCCCAACCACCAGTTGGGGTGGTGCCAGTAGCGGTGCAGTTTGCAACTCCGGGCGGCAGCGCCAGCGATCCGGCCGGAAAATCTGCCTCTGCCCCGATTGAGGCTGCGCGCAGAGAGTGGTTTCTGGCAGGCACGCAACAGTCTTCGTTTGCTATTAATTCAGGAGCTACTGACGCACAGTATTCAGGAGCTAGTGCTCAAAAAGGCTCACAGTCTACCGGCATACAGATAGCCCGCATCACGGCACCAACCACCGGAACCATCATCGCGCTAGACCCGGACATTCCGCCGAAAAATCAACGCCTGACCTTATTGGCAGATGGCACCAACCTGCACTGGTTGATCGATGGCAAAGTGTTTGCCAAGGGCCCATCCGCACAGTGGCCGCCATGGCCCGGACGACATGTGGTGCGCATTGCGGATGCCAAGGGGCGGGTGCTGGACGAAGTGCGGATTGAGGTGCGTGGGGCGGGGGTTATTGAATCCGGCACTCGCCGACGGTGACCGCGCTTATCGCAACAGGCCGCACTATCCCTTTTTGGCGTTGCTCTTGTTCCGGTCTGACAAGGCGGTAATCAGGCCGTCAACGCCCTTGGCATTGATTTCCTGCGCGAACTGGCTTCGGTAAGTTTCCACAAGCCAAACCCCCATGACATTGAAGTTGTAGATCTTCCAGCCGGTGCCTTCACCCGGGGTTTTCTCCAGCCGGTATTCGAGTTGGATGGGGGAGCCGTGGCCTCTGATCTCCGTGCGAACCACGACTTCTTTGTCGTCGGGTGCGCTTCGCAGCGGTCTCACCACAAACGTCAGATTGTTGGCCTGCGCCAGCGCACCGGAGTAAGTGCGAACCAGCAATATTTTGAATTCGTCCTGCAAACGCATTTGCTGGTCGGGCGGAATTTGCCGCCAGGCAGGACCGACGGCAGCGGCCGTCATACGGTGGAAGTTGACGTACGGCATTATTTTGGCGTCGACCAGCCCAATGACTTTGGAGGCATCTCCGCTTCGAATTGACGCATCTGCCTGAATACTTTCAAGCACATCGGTGGACACACGCTTGACAAAGACGTCGGCCGCCTCATCCGAAGCCTGCGCCGGCAATGCGGCCAAGCTTGCGCCAGCAAGGGCCCACACCAGGACTACCCGAGCCAGGTGGAAAAGCCGCGAGTGGATTTGCGAAATGCTGGCAGCGGCAATAAAAGTGTTTGACATGACATTAATATTAGTACTTGCTGATATATTGCATTATGCCGTAAAAAACACATACTCCATGGGGTATTTTACAACCATGAAATGGGCAAGAGCAGGCAGCCATCGAGCGAGCGGGCAGACCGGCAACTCTGAACCGCCACAGTCGCAGTGAACGCACCCCGAAGCCAAATCAAATATTTTCAGACCCAATCGTGCGGATTTGACACCACCCGCTGCCGTGGACGGCTACCATCTTCCGAATAGAAGGAGACACCAACATGACCGTCATCACCAACATCGAAGACCTGCGCGTTCTGGCACAGAAGCGCGTACCCCGCATGTTCTACGACTACGCCGACTCGGGCTCGTGGACCGAGGGCACCTACCGCGCCAACGAATCCGATTTCCAGAAAATCAAATTCCGCCAGCGCGTGGCGATCAATATGGACAACCGCAGCACCGTCAGCACCATGATCGGCCAAAAAGTGGCCATGCCGGTGGCACTGGCCCCTGTGGGGCTGACCGGCATGCAGCATGCCGATGGCGAAATCAAGGCCGCCAATGCAGCCAAGGCCTTTGGCGTGCCATTCACCCTGTCCACCATGAGCATCTGCTCGATTGAAGACGTGGCAGCGGGCACCGGCAACCACCCGTTCTGGTTTCAGGTGTATGTCATCCGTGACCGCGGGTTTGTCGAGCGCCTGATCGACCGGGCCAAGGCGGCCAACTGCTCGGCACTGGTGCTGACGCTGGACCTGCAAATCATCGGTCAGCGCCATAAGGATTTGAAGAATGGTCTTTCCGCGCCACCCAAACCCACACTGGCCAACCTGGTCAATCTGGCAACCAAGTGGCGCTGGGGGATGGGTATGCTGAGTACGCCACGGCGCGGCTTTGGCAACATTATTGGTCATGTGGACGGTGTAACCGACCCGAGCAATCTCTCCGCCTGGACCACCCAGCAGTTCGACCCTACGCTCAACTGGGCCGATGTGGAATGGGTCAAGAAACGCTGGGGCGGAAAACTGATCCTCAAGGGCATCCAGGACGTGGAAGACGCACGCTTGGCCGTAGCCAGTGGCGCCGACGCACTGATCGTCTCCAACCACGGCGGCCGACAGCTCGACGGCGCCGAATCTTCCATCCGTGCTTTGCCGGCCATTGTGGATGCCGTAGGCAGTCAGATAGAAGTGCACATGGACGGCGGCATTCGCAGTGGCCAGGACGTGCTCAAGGCCGTGGCCATGGGAGCCAAAGGTGTCTATATCGGGCGCTCTTATATCTACGGTCTGGGCGCCATGGGTGAGGCGGGGGTCAGCAAGGCGCTGGAAATTATTCACAAGGAAATGGACATCACCATGGCCCTGTGCGGCAAGACCCGCATCGAGTCCGTCGACAAAAGCATTCTCCTGCCCGGCAGCTACCCCACCTGAGGCGCCCCTTGGGCTCACAGATTCCCGACCGGATCAAGAAAAATCCGGTGGTTTTGCGTTAGCATTAAACCGTTTGCAGCAAATAAAGGATCTCCCATGAGCCCAAGCAAATTCCGTCTGGTAACCCGCAGCGACTTCGATGGCCTGGTCTGCGCCGTGTTGCTCAACGAACTTGACCTGATCGACGATATCAAATTTGTCCACCCCAAGGACATGCAGGACGGCAAGATCGATATCACCAGTCGCGATATCACCACCAACCTGCCCTATGTGGCTGCGGCCCATCTGTCTTTTGACCACCACGAGTCAGAGACCATTCGCAATACAGGTGCGCGTGCCAACCACATCATCTCGGCCCATGCCCCCTCGGCGGCACGCGTGGTGTATGACTACTATGGTGGCGCCAAGGCGTTCCCCAACATCAGCAACGAGATGATGGTGGCTGTCGACAAGGCCGACTCGGCCCAGTTCAGCCACGAAGAAATTCTCGAGCCTACTGACTGGGTGCTACTGAACTACCTGATGGATTCGCGCACCGGCCTGGGCCGTTTCCGCGAATTCCGGGTCAGCAACTACCAGTTGATGATGGACCTCATCCAGTACTGTCGCAACCACGGCATTGATGACATTTTGAAGCTGCCCGATGTGGTGGAACGCATCGATTTGTACTTCGACCATGCAGTGCGCGCTCGTGAGCAAATGGAACGTTGCGCCACCGTGCACAAAAACCTGGTGGTGCTGGACCTGCGCCATGAAGAGACCATCTTCGCTGCTAACCGATTCATGATTTATGCGCTGTATCCGCAGTGCAATATTTCCATCCACGTGCTGTGGGGTGTGCAAAAGCAGAACACGGTGTTTGCCACCGGCAAGTCCATTCTGGACCGCAACAGCAAGACCAATGTCGGGGAACTGATGCTGCAGTATGGTGGCGGTGGTCACAACGCGGCAGGTACTTGCCAGGTGGAAAACGAACAGGCCGAGGAGGTGCTGGGCGCTTTGGTCAACCAAATCAATTCCGATGGTTGAAACGGCGCAGTCTGGACCCCTTCGCGTTGTCTCGGGCTGGTGGCGATCGGCCACCTACGGTTGCCTGGTCATTCTGTCCATTGGCATTGCAACCGGCATGAGCGGATTTGAGCAGTTCAAGGCCCAGATCCAACACCTGCAAGGGCAGCTAAAGAGCACCGCCCAAGTCAAGTACATTGCAGTCCTCTCCGATGACAATCACGCGCCGGCCATGCTGGTCACCATGACCCTGCAAGACGACGCCCTGCAAGTGCAACGGCTCAATACCATGATCGAAGGCCGCGAAGAAAGCATGCAACTGTGGGCCCTGTCCGAGGGCGACCCCGCCCGCTCGCTGGGCGTGCTGGAGAGCAAAGGCAAAACTCTGCGCCTGCCGGCGACCGAACGCGACTTTGCCAGCGCCACCAGTCTGGCGATCAGCGTCGAAGACAAGGGCGGTATTACCCAAGCCAAGGGCCCGCGACTGCCATACCTGTTCAAGGGATCGGTCGTTCAAAAAGCCCTGTGACGCGGGCGCCAATTTTGCGCCGCATCGCCCACCTGGACATGGACGCGTTTTACGCGTCGGTGGAGTTGCTGCGATACCCCCAACTCAAAGATCTGCCCGTGGTGATCGGCGGTGGGCGCCGCGCCATCCATGATGCACTGGAGTCCCTTCGCGCGACCGACCTGGCCAACGCCGACCCGAACGAACCCGACACGGGGTGGGATGCAGCAGCCCATCGCGCCGCTTTGCGCCGCATTCCTCTGGATGCATTTGCCCGCCTGGACAGCTACACCGGGCGCGGTGTCATTACCACCTCGACCTATGCAGCACGCCAGTTCGGCGTAGGCTCTGCGATGGGATTGATGAAAGCCGCAAAGCTATGCCCACAGGCCATTTTGTTGCCGGTAGATTTTGAGGAATACCGCAAATACTCGCGCCTGTTCAAAGGCATCATCACCGAAATCGCCCCGCTGATGGAGGACCGGGGCATTGATGAGGTCTACATTGACTTCACCGATGTACCCGGTGGCCAGCGTGAAGGCGGGCGCGTGCTGGCACGGCTGATTCAAAAGAGCATCCTTGACGCGACGGGTCTGACCTGCTCGGTGGGGGTGGCGCCCAACAAACTGTTGGCCAAAATGGCCAGCGAGTTGAATAAACCACGGGGCATTGCCATCGTCCACGAAAGTGATCTGGAGAACCTGATCTGGCCACTGGCCTGCCGCAAGATCAACGGCATTGGCCCCAAGGCCGATCAGAAGCTCAAAGGCTTTGGCATCGAAACCATTGGCCAACTGGCACAGCGCGACCTGCCCTGGCTGATGCAAACCTTTGGCGCCAAAACCGGTGCCTGGCTGCATGATGCCTCCCACGGACGTGACGAGCGCCCCATCGTGCTCGACAGTGAACCCGTCAGCATGAGCCGCGAGACCACGTTCGAGCGCGACCTGCACGCCGTGCGTGACAAGGTCGAACTGGGTGCCGTATTCACGCAGCTGTGCGAACAGGTAGCGGCTGACCTGCACCGCAAAGGCTACGTGGGAAAAACCATTGGCATCAAGCTGCGCTACGACGACTTCAAAAGCGTCACCCGTGATCTGACCATTGCTGATTACACCGCCGACGCAAAAACTATTCGCCACAACGCCGGGCTATGCCTCAAACGCGTGCCGCTACAGCAGCGCCTGCGTCTTCTGGGCGTCAGGGTTGGGGCGCTGGTGCGAACGGATGAGGCTAAACTTTCAAAAATTTCCAAGGAACGCCACGATCATGACCCCACTGCAATGCTTTTCCCTGACGACTGAAAACCACATCGCCCACCTGGTGCTCAACAAGCCCGAGGCAATGAACACCTTGCACCCCACGTTCTGGCGAGAGCTGGACGCGGTGCTGACCCAGTTGCACCAAGACGGTAAGGCGCGCGCACTGGTCATCAGCAGCACGGGCAAGCACTTCAGCGCCGGAATGGCGCTCGAAACATTTGCGGGGGCCAATCCGTCGCCGGGCCGCCCCAAGACGGATAGCGCCCCCTCGGGGGGCAGCGCAGTACGCGAAGCGACAAGCGTGGGGGCTATCACCATGGACGACCAAAGCCCCGAAGGCCGCGCCGCCATTTTTGACATGCTGGCCGACATGCAAGCCACCTTCACCAAGCTGGAGACCCTGCGCATTCCGGTCATCGCTGCCATTCAGGGTGGCTGCATTGGTGGCGCGGTGGACATGGTCAGCGCCTGCTGCATCCGCTACGCCACCCCGCAAAGCTTCTTCTGTATTCAGGAAATTAACATCGGCATGGTGGCCGACGTCGGCACGCTGCAGCGCCTGCCCAAGCTGATTCCGCTGGCAATCGTGAAAGAACTGGCCTACACCGGCAAACGTCTGGACGCCCAGCGTGCCCTGCAGTACGGACTGGTCAATGCCGTTTTCGAAACCGAAGCCGCGATGCTGGAAGCCGCCCTGCAATGTGCCGCCGAAATTGCCAGCAAGTCCCCTATCGCCATTTGGGGCACCAAGCAGGCCATTCACTATGCGCGCGACCACTCGGTGGACGACGCACTCAAGCAAATGGGCTGGCTGCAAGGCGCCATCTGGAGCAACCGCCACGTCATGGAAGCCGTCATGGCGATGAAGACCAAGCGTGCGGGTGAGTTCCCAGCGCTGGCAACGCTCACGCGATTTGCGGATGTGGGGTTGTAGGTTTTAGCCAAGGGGCGTGGACTGGTTGGATGCTCGGGAAATTTCCAAAAGCACGCACAAAACGTGCACATAAGTGGCTAATTAGCATCTATTACGAACGCCGATTGCGCGAATAATGCAGCACAATTTCCACATCGTTACCACTGTGGAGCCGCTGGCCATGAATATCACCGAATCCCTGCTGCACGCCCTCAAGGCGCACGGCGCAACCCGCATTTTTGGCATTCCGGGTGACTTTGCCCTGCCCTTCTTCCGCATCATTGAAGAGTCGGCCATATTGCCGCTGCACACCCTGTCGCACGAACCCGGCGTGGGCTTTGCGGCCGATGCCGCCGCCCGCATCAACTGCGCACTGGGCGTGGCTGCGGTCACCTACGGCGCAGGCGCACTGAACATGGTCAACGCCGTCGCGTCGGCCTATGCCGAAAAATCGCCACTGGTGGTGCTGTCGGGTGGGCCGGGCAAGGGTGAGGCGCGCTCCGGGTTGCTGCTACACCACCAGGCCAAGACGCTGGATTCACAGCGCCAGATCTTTGAGCAAATCACCTGCGACCAGGTACGCCTGGACGACGCCGAGCGCGCCCCGGCAGACATTGCCCGCGTACTTGCCAACTGCATGCGCCAGTCACGCCCGGTCTACATCGAACTGCCACGCGACATGGTGGGCGTTGAATGCCTGACGGTGCCGGCGCTGCCTACCCCCGTTGTAGATACTGACAAACTGGACGCCTGCGTTAATGAAATTCTGGGCCACTTGGCCAAGGCTGCCGCCCCGGTGCTGATGGCGGGCGTGGAAGTGCGCCGCTTTGGGCTGGAGGACAAGGTCGCCGAGTTGTCCCGGCGCCTGGGGTTGCCGGTAGTGACCACCTTCATGGGGCGCGGTCTGCTTACCGAGGCCGATGCGCCGCTGGTGGGCACTTACATGGGCGTAGCGGGGCTACCCGAGGTGACGCAGCTGGTGGAATCGTCCGATGCACTGTTCATGCTGGGCGTGATCGTGTGCGACACCAACTTTGCCGTGTCTGAGAAGACCATCGACATGCGCAAAACCATACTGGCGTTCGACTCCCAGCTGACCATCGGTTACCACACCTACGCCAAGGTGTCGCTCACCGCGCTGGTGGACCATATGCTCAAGCGTGTCAACGCCACCGAAAAGCACTTTTCCGTCACCCGCCAGGTGTTCCCGCGTGGGCTAGTGGCCGATAGCGCGACCATCGCCCCCAACGACATTGCCACCGCCGTTAACGACCTGATGACCGAACACGGACGCATGCCCATTGCCTCGGACGTGGGTGACTGCCTGTTCACCGCCATGGATATCGAGCACACTGCGCTGGTCGGCCCTGGCTACTACGCCACCATGGGTTTTGGCGTGCCGGCTGGTTTGGGGCTGCAGGCTGAAACCGGGCAGCGTCCGCTGATTTTGGTGGGCGATGGCGCCTTCCAGATGACAGGGTGGGAGCTGGGCAACTGCGCGCGCTACGGTTGGGACCCCATCGTGCTGGTGTTCAACAACGCCAGTTGGGAGATGCTGCGCACCTTCCAGCCCGAATCCAAATTCACCGACCTGGACGAATGGGGCTTTGCCCACATGGCCGCGGGCATGGGCGGCGCAGGGGTGCGGGTGCGCACACGCGCCGAACTGAAGGCGGCACTGGACCATGCGATTGCGACCCGGGGCCAGTTTCAATTGATTGAGATCATGATCCCGCGTGGTGTGCTTTCAGAGGCATTGCAACGATTTGTCGCCGGGGTCAAACGTCTTAACGCCAAATAAGGCTACAGCCCTCGCGTCACTGCCGCGCGGTGCGGATATTGCGTGGCAACGCCTGCGGGTGACTGGTGCGAAACGGATTGATGTCCACCCCTCCGCGGCGCGTGTAGCGGGCATAGACGGCCAGCTTCATGGGTTTGCAGCGCGTCCAGATGTCCATGAAGATGCGCTCCACGCACTGCTCGTGAAATTCATGGTGGTTGCGAAAACTCACGAGGTATTGCAGCAGGCCGCCCTGCTCGATCTGGTCGCCGGTGTAACTGATCTGCACGCTGCCCCAATCGGGTTGGCCGGTCACCAGGCAATTGCTCTTGAGCAGGTTGCTCACAAAAACTTCGGACACCGGCGCCTCATCCGGCGTGGCGGTCAGCAGTTCGGGCGCTGGCGTGTACTGCGCGCATTCAATGTCCAGGCGGTCCAGGTTCAGGCCGTCGAGTTCGTGCACCGGTTCGCGGTCAAACAGGTCGGGGCCCAGCAGCGTCACGCCGATGGACGCGGGTGCGGTCACCGGCTCGCCCGTGGTACGCCAGACGGCCTCGAATATATCGTCGCGCAGGCGGGCCCTCACCGCGTCAAAGTCAGCAAATTTCGTGTTGTTAAAACTGTTGAGGTAAAGCTTGAACGACTTGCTCTCAATGATGTTCAGGCTCTCGCACGGAATGGTGAAATGCGCCAGTGCCAGTTGAGGTTTGCCACGCGGCCCAAGCCAACTCAGTTCAAACGCAGTCCACATGTCGGCACCAAAAAAGGGAGCTGCGCCGCTGATGCCGATCTCCGCACGCTTGCCCGCGCGGGGGATGGGAAACAACAGTGTCGCATCGTATTGATCAATATACGCCGACGCCTTGCCCAGCTGCGATTGTTCCGGTGTGTTCATGGTTTGACCGCCTGTAAATGGGGAATCAGTGCGTCCAGAATTTGCGACACTGGCTCAGGCGGCAGGTCGTGGCCCATGCCGTCAATGCCCACTAGGCGGGCGCCAGATATGCGCTGCGCCACATCCTCGCCATGCTCAAATGGTACCAGCGGATCGGCCTTGCCGTGCAGCACCAGCGTTGAGCTGGTAATGCGTGACAACTGATCGGCGCGGCGGCTGTCGGCAATGAGGGCAACCATCTGGCGCAAGGCACCCGCCGGGTGATAGCTACGCTGTACGGCACGGGTGATCCGTTCGCGCATCTCGGGCTCGGGCGTTGGAAAGTCGGGGCTGCCAATGGCCTTGTACAACTTCACGTAGTGGTCTACCACGGCCTCCTGCACACCGCTGGTTGGGCGGCTGAGCAACACGCGTATCACGTCGCGGTGCGCCTGCTTCAGCCCCTTGGCACCACTGCTGCTCATGATGCTGGTCAAGCTGATTACGCGCTGCGGTGCCGCAATGGCCACGCGCTGCGCAATCATGCCACCCATGCTAACCCCGACAATGTGTGCCCGGGCAATGTCCAGGGCGTGCAGCACGGCCAGCGTATCTTGCGCCATGTCTTCCAACGTATACGGCGGGCGAATGTGCAAGCCCAGCTTATATTTGATTCCCGTCAGCAAAATATTCGGCTTGCCAAAATGGTCAAAATGCTGGCTCAGGCCGATGTCGCGATTGTCCATGCGGATCACGCGAAAACCCGCGTCCACCAGTTCGTCCACCAGTTGTGCTGGCCAGGCAATCAGCTGCATGCCCAAGCCCATGATGAGCAGCACGACCGGACGGGTGTAAACCTCGGTGTCCTGGGGGTTGATATCGGCAGTGTCTTCGACTTCGATGTCGACTCCGTTTGCTCTTATTTTCATAGCTGCCTACGCTTATTTTACGGGGGCTGGCGGCCAATTACGTCGAAACACCAAGCGCTGCGGGGTCGAGTGGGCGGCATCCCACGCGTAGCCGTCTTCATCGAAGGCGCGCAGTTGCTCGGGCTGCACCAACTGGTTGGTGACGGCAAAACGCGCCATCATGCCGCGTGCGCGCTTGGCCGAGAAACTGACGATTTTGTACTGGCCGTTGCGCAGTTCTTCAAACACGCAATCCACCACGCGGGCCTTGAGCGCCTTGGCATCCACTGCCTTGAAGTACTCTTGCGACGCCAAATTGATGACTACAGGGCTAATATCGGCTCGCAATCGCTTGTTCAGGTAGTCGGTGATCTGTGTGCCCCAGAAGTGGTACAGGTCGCGCCCCTGCGGGTTGGCAAGGCGCGTGCCCATCTCCAACCGGTAAGGCTGCATCAGGTCCAAGGGGCGCAGCACACCGTAGAGGCCACTCAAAATGCACACATGCGCCTGTGCCCAAGCCAGCTCTGCCTCCCCCAGGTTGCGGGCGTTCAGTCCGTCATACACATCGCCATCAAAGGCCAGTGCGGCAGCCCGCGCGTTCTTGACCGTGGCGCGGGTGGACCACGCCTGGTAGCGCGCCACGTTCAGCGCGGCGAGCTTGTCGCTGAGCGACATCAACCCCGCAACATCTTGCGGCGACCGCGTGCGCAACAGCGTAATCAGCGCCTGCGACTGCTTGACGAACAGGGGCGCGGTAGGGGTATGGGGCGCAAGGGGTGTGTCGTAATCGAGCGACTTGGCAGGTGAGAGCAAAAACAGCATGGCCCCATTATCCTGAAACCAATCCAGAAAATCGCCCTTTCGCCTATTCGTCGTCCAGATTGACCGCCTTGTGAGCAGCCATCAGCTGCGCCTGTGTCTGCGCGGGAACCTGCGCGTAATGCGAGAACTCGATGCTGTAAGTGCCCTGCCCTGCTGTCAGAGACTTAAGCCGCCCCTGGTAATCGTCCAGCTCCGCCAGCGGAATCTGGCCACTGATAGCAGACGTTGCGGCGGCCCTGGGCTGGGTTCCGGTGACATGGCCGCGCTTACTGGAAAGGTCACCGGTCAGGTCACCAATGGCGCCTTCAGGGGCCAGCACCTCGATGTTGACCATCGGCTCCAGAACAATCGGCGTGGCCTTGCGCACGGCCTCCATGGTGGCTTTGCGGCCAGCCAGCGTAAAGGCAATGTCTTTGCCGTCCACAGCATGGGTTTTACCGTCATACACCGTGACCCGCAGGTCATGCACCGGGTAGCCCGCCACCACACCGTCGGTCAGCGCCTGGCGCACGCCTTTTTCTACAGCAGCCATAAAGACGCCTGGAATGACGCCGCCCTTGACCACGTCGACAAATTCAAACCCCGCGCCGCGCTCCAGTGGCTCGATGCGCAACATCACTTCACCAAACTGCCCGGCTCCGCCACTTTGCTTCTTATGCCGGCAATGACCCTCAGCCCCCTGGGTGATGGTTTCACGGTAGGCAATGCGGGGTGGGCTTGTGTCGAGCTCCATCTTGAACTGCTGCTGCATGCGCGTTAGTTTGGTGCGCAAGTGCATCTCACCCAAGCCGCGGATCACGGTTTCGTTGGTGCTGGGGTGGCGTTCCACCTTGAAGCAAGGGTCTTCGAGCTCCAGCTTGTGCAAAATTTCAAACAGACGGTGTTCGTCACTCTTACGCCGCGTTTGCACTGCCAGCCCTTGCATCGGCAGGGGAAACTGAAGCGGCTTGAGGTGAATGTTGTCCTCGTCGTGCGAATCGTGCAACACGCAGTCAAACTCAATCTCGTCGACCTTGGCCACCGCGCCTATGTCGCCGGGTATCAGACTGGGAACTTCGACATATTCCTTACCCTGAAGTCGGTACAGGTGCGCCACCTTGAAGGCCCGCTTGCCCGAGCCGACAAACAGTTGTGCGTCCTTGCGCACGGTGCCCTGGTGCACGCGGAACACCCCCAGCTTGCCAATGAACGGGTCCATCACGACCTTGAACACATGCGCCAGCACATGCAATGCATCGTCCGGTTGCGCTGCGAATGCCTGCGGTTGCTCGCCGGGCTCACCCTTGTAGAAAGGTGGTGAATTGCCTTCAGCCGGGTTGGGTGCCAATTTGGCCAGCGCATCGAGCAATTGCGGCACCCCCGCACCCGTCTTGGCCGAGACAAACAGCACCGGTATGAGGTGCCCGGCGCGCAGTGCCGCTTCAAACGGCGCGTGCAGTTCTTGCGGGCTGGGGTCTACTCCATCTTCGAGGTAACGAGCCATCAGGCTGTCATCTTCTTCAACAATTTGGTCTATCAGGGCACGGTGCCCCGCAGCGACCGACGCGAAGTCACTCTCACCATCCGCATGGCCCAGCAGTTCGACAACATCTTTTCCGTCATGCGCAGGCAGGTCCAGCAGCAGGCACTGTTTGCCAAAACGGTCGCGAATGGTACCCACCAATGCGGGTAGGTCTACGTTGTCAGCATCAATCTTGTTGATGACCACCATGCGGCACAGGCCACGCTCACCGGCCAAATGGAACATGCGTTCGGTCGCCAGTTCTATCCCGGTTTGCGCGTTGATGACAATCAGCGCGGTGTCGACACCCGCCAACGCTGCAATCGCCTGCCCGGCAAAGTCAGGGTATCCCGGTGTGTCAATCAGGTGGACCTGAGCTCCGGCCCACTGCATGCTGGCCAGGGCTGTTTGTAGAGAGTGACCAAACTCCTTTTCCATGGGGTCAAAGTCACACAGGGTGTTGCCCTTTTCAACCGTGCCGCGGCTGACAATGGCGCCCGTTGCAGCCAGCAGGGTCTCAGCCAGCGTGGTCTTGCCTGCGGCTCCGTGGCCAACCAGGGCGACGGTACGAATGTGGGTGCTGGAGGATTGGGTCATGGTTCCATCTTACCGTTGCAGTCCCAGTGTGGCGCAACGGCACGGGTTTCATCCGCAAAAACGTTGATACAGGTCAGACTTTTTGTAACCGCGCAAACGTCTTGCGAAACTTCGCCACCTTGGGCGCGGCCACCGCCATGCAATACCCCTGATCCGGGTTACGCTGAAAGAAATCCTGGTGGTATTCCTCCGCAGTCCAATAGTTGCTCAAAGGCACAACCTCGGTCACGAGCGGGCGACTGTAGACGCCGCTGGCCGCCATCTCGGCCATCACCTCCCGGGCCACGGCTTGTTGCTCGGGTGTAGAAAAGTAAATACCACTGCGGTACTGGGTGCCACTGTCATTGCCCTGACGGTTGAGCGTGGTGGGGTCGTGAATGACAAAGAAAATTTCCAGAATTTCATGGGTGCTGATCTGCGTCGGGTCATACACCAGTTTGACCACTTCGCTGTGACCGGTGCGGCCGGTGCACACGTCCTCATACGCGGGATGCTGCACCTGCCCATTGCTGTAGCCGGACTCTACGTCCAGTACGCCTTTGACCTGCACATAGACAGCCTCAGTGCACCAGAAGCATCCTCCGCCGAGGGTGATGGTTTGTAAGGCATTGGGTGAAGCGGTCATGTGTATTCCCGTTGATGGCAGTTGGTCGCGCATGAGGGAAGAATCTTACGCGGGGTTCAGATTTCCTGCCGCTTTCGCTGCAGCAAACGCGTGTGCGACCTGCGCATAGAGGCAAAAAGAAAGCCTTGAGTCATCAAAACTGGTTGCTCGGTGGTCACGCTGCGGGAATATTGAGTCTGACATAATGAGCGAACACAGAGCCACAAACTGGCCAGTACGTCGTTGGACAAATCGCATTGTCAACTTTGACTCAGGGTAGGGTACAGTATGAAATTGAATAGCCGAAACACGTGGCAGCCAATTGACCGAGCATGTCGGTTAGGCAGCGTGTGACCACCGTTTTCCTTGGCCGCCAAACGCCATTTCGGTGGCTCCTACCAACGGTCTTGCTGTTGAGCAGCTTTCCAGTTGCGGCGCAGGAAAAGACCTACCTCGTGGCCCTCATCGCGCATTCGCCACCACTATCCTATACCGACCAGGCCGGCAAGTTCACAGGATTCAACGTTGAAATGGCCACCGAAATTTGCGCCACGATGAAGATTCGCTGTACGCAGCAACCCCTGTCGATCGACAAGATTGTGGATATGGTGGCTGCAGACCAGGTCGACTTCGCGGTGGTGGGGTTTGTTGCAACTCCCGAGCGGCGGACACGGGTTTTGTTTTCTAAAGACTACTACCAGTCGATGAGCGTCTGGTTGGCAAAACCTGCGTTGACGACAGGCCATGCAGGCAGTGCCGTCGCCGTCATCAGGGGCTCTGCACAGGCCGCTCACGCGCAATCCATGGGCTGGAAAACCGTACAAGTTACCACGCAGAAAGAGATTGCAAGCTTGCTGGCCTCGGGTGAAGCGGACGCGACCGTGTTGCCGATGCTAAACGCGCTGGCCATGGCACAGGAGAACTTGACGCAGCATTTGAACCTGAAGTCAACGATTCTTTCCGGGCCCCTGGTCACGGGCACCCTGCACATGGTCATCAGCCCAAAGCAAGCGGAACTGGTCGAGCGAATCAATGCAGCCCTCGACCAGATCAAGCGCGACGGACGTTTTGACCGCCTCAATACCAAGTTTGTCCCATTCAGTCTGATGTAAAACCAGTTCCAACCCTGGCCACCAAGTGAAATCAGTCCGCCTAAACAGCAAAGTCCGCTCTGCCAATGGGAGGTTTGTGCAGTTGGCCGCCGGACTAGTTTTGCTCGTGGCGCTGATTGCAACATGGCTCGTGCGTGACCACATGGTGTTGCTGGCCGATATGCACAAACTGCAGACTGAGACGCTGTCGCGCACCATCACCCATCAAAAGATGGCCAGAAACCTCGATGAACTGCGACGCCAAGGCGAAAGGGTGCTATTTGCAAACACCCCCGAGGAGCGCAAGCAGGCGATCCTTGTTGTTCAACTCGTTGTCAACAGTCCGGCCTTTGTCAGCAATCTACAGGTCGCGGCTGTGGCCAGCGATGCCGAGCGCTTTCTGAGCGCCAGCGAAGCGGGCAATCGTTTCGGCGAGGGGCCCCGCGCAGAGTGGTTCAAACTGACGCAGCGTCTGTCACTGCTTGCGGGTGATATCTCGTTTGAGGGGCTCAACCTTGGGGTTGCTGATCTCAAGGCGATGCAAACCCTTGTCTTACTGAACCAACAGAAGCTGCTGGCGGCACTTGTGCTGCTGACTTTTTTCATGCTGGGTACCCTCTTCCTGATTCGGAGTAGCTTCATCGCCCCGCTGCGGCGAATCCACTCCGCAATCGACCACATTGACCAGGACACAGAACCAAAGTCGACCGTCCATTCAAACATCAGAGAAATTCAGACCATTGAAAATTCCATTGCTGCACAAAGGCTGGCTCTGAGGGGGATGCGTGAGAGCGAAGCGCGCTTTCGAACCGTGGTTGAGATGACCCCTGACGCGATTGTTCTGCACCGTAGCGGAAAGCTGCTGTTTGTCAATCCGGCTGCCGTTCAGATGTTCCGTGCCAAGAACGCCCAAGAGCTGCTGGACAAACCGATTCTTGAGCTGATCCATCCCGACTCGCACAAAATCGTGCTGAAGCGGGTCAAGGCGGGCACAGAGCAAGGCACCACCGCACACAGGCTGGATGAGAAATACATCAAGCTCGACGGCACGGTCTTTGACGTAGAAGCCCAAGGCCAACCGATTACGCTGGCCGGCGAGCCTGCCGTGCTTGCCACGCTGCGCGACATCACCGCACGCAAGCGAACCGAGGCCAAACTCCAAGTTGCCGCCAGTGTGTTTGACCATGCCCGCGAAGGCATTATGATCGCCGATGCCGGGTGCGCCATCATTGATGTCAACGACTCTTTCACCCGCATCACCGGCTATGACCGCGCAGAAGCGCTGGGTCAAAACCCAGGATTTCTCAAGTCAGGTCGTCATGATGCGAATTTCTATGCAGCAATGTGGAGCGACTTGACTGCCAAGGGCTTTTGGAGCGGCGAAATCTGGAACCGGCGTAAAGATGGCAAGGTCTATCCAGAGCAGCTCACGATTCAGGTCCTGCGTGATCCCCAGGGCATCAGCCAGGGCTACATCGCGTTGTTTTCGGACATTACCGAACGCAAGACTCTACAGGCGCAAATGCGCCAGATGGCCTATTTTGATGCGCTGACCGGCCTGCCCAACCGCCGCCTGCTTGACGACCGCTTGGGCCAAACCATGGCAGCCAGCAAGCGCAATGGGTTGTACGGCGCCTTGATGTTTCTGGACCTGGACAACTTCAAGCCGCTCAACGACACCCATGGCCATGAAGTGGGTGACTTGCTGCTGATCGAGGCAGCCCGGCGTTTGACCGAATGCCTGCGCGAAGTGGACACCGTGGCCCGTTTTGGCGGCGACGAATTTGTGGTGATACTTAGTGAGCTGGGTGCCGACAAAGCACTGTCCACCGAACAAGCCTCTGGTGTGGCAGAAAAAATTCGGGTCAGTCTGGCTGCACCCTATCTCTTGACCGTGACACAGCTGGGTGAGGAAGACAAAATGCTAGAGTACCATTGCAGTGCCAGCATCGGCGTGGTGCTGTTTGTCAACCACGAAGCCAGCCAAACCGACATCATGAAATGGGCCGATGCGGCGATGTACCAGTCCAAGGTTGCAGGGGGTAATCGGGCGCGGTTTTATGAATTGACCAAAGTAACGCCAAATACTACCGAATCCGCGGCAGTGCCAGCATCTGTTCCGGCGTCGTGAAGTAGGCCGAAGTCGACCCCGCCCTTGCACGCCCCTGTGCCAGTTCGTGACGCGCCACGGTACGCAGATGCACCTCGTCGGGCCCGTCCATCAGATGCAACGCGCGACCCCAGGTCCAGAAATAGGCCAGCGGCGTGTCTGGCGACAAGCCCATGGCACCAAAGACCTGCATGGCACGGTCCACCACGCGGGATTGCAGGCGCGCGGCCACCACCTTGATGGCGGCGACCTGGGCGCGCAGGGCGCCGGGCTCGACCTCGCCCGGCGGCCGGTCCAGCATCCAGGCCACTTGCAGGACCAGCAGGCGGGCCTGGTCGATCTCGATGCGCGACTCCGCAATCCACTCCTGCACATTGGAAAAGTCAGACAGGTACTTGCCAAAGGCCTGACGCTCGAGCGTGCGCTCCGTGGCCATATCCAGCGCCAGTTCGCACTGTCCAATGGCGCGCATGCAGTGGTGCACGCGGCCCGGCCCCAGGCGCGCTTGCGCCATGGCAAAACCCGCGCCCCAATTGCCCAGCAAATGGTCGGCGCTGACGCGCACATCGCGCAGCACAATTTCGCAATGACCCTCCGGCGCATGGTGGTGCACCACGGAAATATTGCGCACCACCTGAACACCCGGCGTCTCCAATGGCACCAGCACCATGCTGTGTTGGTGGTGGGCACCGTTGTCTGCCGCGTCAACCGCAACGGCCGAGTTGCGGCACATCACAATGAGCAACTTGCAGTGCGGGTGCGCCACGCCCGTGATAAACCACTTGCGACCGTTCAGGACCAACTGATCGCCTTCACGGCCCACCGTGGTTTGCAGATTGGTGGGGTCGGACGAGGCCACATCGGGCTCCGACATGGCAAAGGCGGACCGAATGGCTCCATTGAGTAAAGGCACCAGCCACTGCGTGCGCTGCTGCGGGTTGGCAAAGCGGTGCAGCAACTCCATGTTGCCGGTGTCGGGGGGACTACAGTTAAACACCTCGGGCGCCCAATGCAGGCGCCCCATGATTTCGGCCAGCGGTGCGTAGTCCAGGTTGCTAAGGCGCGTGCCGGGCTCGCCAGCACCCAGCTTGGGCAAGAACAGGTTCCACAAACCCTCCTCGCGCGCAAGCGCTTTGAGGTCTTCCAGAAATGGCGGCGGGTAGACACCGTCTTGCACCGAACGGTGCCAGGCAGCGTTGTACGGCAACACGTAGCGCTGCATAAATGCATCCAGGCGCTGGCGCAGGTCTTGCGCCCGGGGGGAATGTGCAAAGTCCATGTGCCGATTGTCCGCGGCAGGCAAGCTCAAGTCATAACACAGGCGACAGGCCGGTTGTGCAGTTGGTTCCACCGCAGTGGGTGCGCGCTGCGGCCCATGCCATGATCTCGATTTTTCCTCCCTATTGGGCAGCCAGAATTCATTGCACGGACGGCAGCTTCACTGCGCCGCTGGGTCCAGTCCGCCCGGGCTTGGGCGGGTTAGAGCCCTAGCGACTCGAAGATGCCATCCATCCGGGCCTGCACCCGCGCATCCATGGTGATGGTGCGACCCCACTCGCGCTGGGTCTCACCCGGCCACTTGTTTGTGGCATCCAGCCCCATCTTGCTGCCCAGACCACTCACGGGTGACGCAAAGTCCAGGTAGTCGATGGGGGTGTTTTCCACCATCATGGTGTCGCGCACCGGGTCGACGCGGGTGGTCAGGGCCCAGATGACTTCCTTCCAGTCGCGCACGTTCACGTCGTCGTCCACCACCACGATGAACTTGGGTAGTACATGAACTGGCGCAGGTGGCTCCACACGCCCATCATCACGCGCCTGGCGTGACCGGGGTAGGCCTTTTTGATCTGCACCAGCGCCATGCGGTATCCGTTCACGCAAAGACTCCGCAAAGGGCGACCAAGTTGTCTTTAAATCGCACTGACTTGAACGTCAGTACCATTGGCAGTGCGAATCACCCCACTTTCACGCCCACATATCTGACCATTTTGATTCTCATTTTTCGCCTCATTCTGGTACTACTCCTTTGCACGGCTGCACCCAGCGGCTGGGCGGGGGACCGTATTGTCGAACGTGCCTACTTTGTTGACGCCAGCGGCAGCCTCACATTCGCCGATATTCAATCGAAGCCATTGACCCCCTATACCGGCATATTGAGCCGGGCTACACCCAGTCTGCCACTTGGTTACGCTTGACGATTGACCCGAAGCCGGACGGTGCCTCTGATGTGCCTGCCACCCTGGTCTTGCGCATTCGCCCCACCTATCTGGACGAAATTGCGCTGTTTGACCCATTGCAACCCACGGCAACCCCGCGCGTCGTTGGTGACCGGCACCCCTGGAGCAACAACGAATACCAGTCGCTCAACTTCAACTTTGTCATTCCACGGGGCGATGCGCAGCGCAACGTCTGGCTGCGGCTCAAAACCAGCAGCACAACTTTGATGCTTGTCGAGGCGCTTACACCGCCCGAGAATGCGCAGGGTGACCGGCGCACGGAGCTGATGTACAACGGGCTTCTGGCGTTGTTGCTTATGTTCATGACCTGGGCACTGATGCAGTGGATCACTTCGCGCGATCGGCTGTTGGGCGTATTTGCGCTCAAACAAGCGGCGACCATTATTTATGTGTTGGCCATCACGGGCTATATGCGGATATTTTTGTCAGATGTGATTGAGCCCGACTGGTTGGACCGGCTGACTAGCCTGACCTATATCCCCAGCATGGCAGGAGCTATATTTTTTGAATACACCTTGTTGGGTGAATATGCTCCGCCGCGCTGGGGTATGCGGGTGCTGTTGTTCTTTTTGGCTTTGCTGCCTGTTGAGGCTGCGCTAATCGTGTTGGGCCACGTACAACCAGCACTCCAAATGAATATGGTGATCATCTTTTTTGAACCCGTGGTGGCGCTGGGTTTGGCGCTTACCGCGCGGGGCACACTCTCCGGCATTTCTGACCTAGACTCCGCCCCTGTACTGCCAAGAGGCGCCATTGTTCTGACCTACGCCATCATGGTGCTGATCATGTCTGCTTCAAGCCTGCCGTCCTTGGGTCTTGTTCAGGCACCAGATTTTGTTCTGAACAATTTTATGATTTATGGCGTGATTACCGGGGTGCTCATGATGGCTATGCTGCAAGTCCGTGCACTGCGCATGGAGCGGCGACGGGTGCAGACGCAGGAAGCACTAACCCTCGCGGAACAAAAATTCAACCTGGAGCATCAGCAGCGACTCGAACAGAGAAAATTTATGTCGATGCTGACCCACGAGTTGAAAACGCCCTTGTCGGTCATGAGCATGGCGATGGGCTCCAAAGCCCCTACACCCGACTTGGTGGCCCATGTGAACATGGCGGTGCGCGACATGAATAGCGTGATTGAGCGGGTCCGGCAGGCCGACAAACTGGCGGAGGGCCAAGTGGTGTTGCAACCCATTGCTGTGCGGCTCGATGCGGAGCTAAGCGATCTCCAGCGCAACGGCCCCGACCCGGTTCGTATCCACTTGAACTTGTTTGAGGCCGTGGTGCTGCACACCGACGCACGCGTGCTGCGCATCGTGTTGGACAATCTGCTTGACAACGCGCTCAAATACAGCGCTCCGGGGTCGATGGTGGAGGTGATGGTGACAAACGATGCCGCTTTTGCTGCGCCCGGTGGTATTTCTATTAGCGTGCAAAACCTGCCCGGCGTTGCCGGCTGGCCCGATGCTACCCAGGTGTTCCAAAAATACTACCGAAGCGCGCAAGCGCACCATCAAACCGGTTCGGGCCTGGGGCTCTACATAGTGTCTGGCTTGGCCAAGTTGCTGGGTGGTGAGGTGCACTATGCCCCGAGTGAAACGCATGTGAGGTTTACGCTGTGGCTCCCTTTTTAAACATCATCGTCGTTGAAGACCACGACTCGCTGCGCGAGGTCACGGTGGCGCTGCTCAACGCGCATGGGCACCAAGCTCTGGGACTGGCCAATGCTGAGGCCGTGGACGATGAAGCCGGTGGGCGCGTGGCAGATCTGTACATCATCGATTTGAACTTGCCCGGCGAGGACGGCATCAGCCTGTCCCGGCGCATCCGTCGCGCCAACGCTGGCGTAGGCATCATCATGGTCACCGCACGTGTGCTGTCCGAAGACAAGGTAGAGGGCTATGCCAGCGGAGCCGATATCTATCTGCCCAAGCCCGTAGGACCGGACGAGCTGCTGGCCGCCATTGACGCTTTGGCGCGGCGCGTCAAAGCGCCTGCGCCCACCCCCGCGGTGACCATGCCGTTGGATCAGCAGCGCCTGATGCTGCGCGGCCCGTTGCTGGAGTTGCATTTGGCCAGTGCCGAGGTAACACTGCTGCGCGCTTTGACCATTGCACCGGGCCAGCGCCTGGCATATTGGCAACTCAACGAGGCGCTGGGACAACTGCCCGATGAGCTCAATAAAGCCAGCCTCGAAGTCCGCATAGTGCGCTTGCGCAAAAAAATAATACAGGCAAGTGGCGACGACGCCGCCCTCAAGTCCATCCGGGGGCATGGCTACCAGCTGTGCGTTCCGTTGTCGCTGCTTTAAGCCCAGTTTTTCAATCACCAGATCATCTTGTAGCCAGACTCCCGCTGATGCCGCAGCGCAAGCACCAGTATGCGGTCGATGTGCGGCAAAAACCGGTAGAGCGCCAGGTATCCGGTTCGCCCCCTTGATATCACCAGCTCGCGCTGCCCAAAGTGAACTTTGCGGCCAATCTCGGGGTGGTGCACCAAAATCTCCAATGCCTCAAATACCAGTGTTGCTGTATCTTGTGCCGCTTGCGGGTCGGTTTGCAACAGGAAATCGCTGAGCCTTTCCAAATCGATCAGCGCTTGCTCGGTATAGACCAGCTCAATCATTCGCTTGGGTCATGGGTTTGGCAGCATCCAAGAACTGCGCTGGTGGCCGACCCGCCTCGCCACCCTTCAGGCGAGTCAAGACATAGGCTTTGACATCTGCGCCACTAAAAACGGTGTTGGACTGCAAGGTGGCTTGGTATGACGCTTCGCCGTCTGCATAAAACTGCTGCCGCTCCAGTGCGTCTGCCATGGCGGATTGCAATGTATCGACCATGAGCGCATGGGCCGTCTTGCCCTCAAACGCAGCAACTTTGGCAATGGTGTTCTTTAAACCATCGGGCAATTTGAGCGAAGTGGTGGCTGGCATAACGTTCTCCAAAAAAGTGTCACCATAGTAACACCGCGACAAGCGCTTTGCAGGATTTTGTAGGAAATCTATTCCCGCCACAGTTACAACCCCTCATTCGATGGGCCAACTTCAGGGGCGGGAAATATATGAAATCAAATACAAATACAGCGTTGAGGTATTCAACCGGTGCGTTAACCGGGCTGGCATCACTCCTTTTAAGCGCCGCCAGCGGCCAAGCCCAAACCCTTCCCAGCGTAGACGCCGGCAGCCTGCTGCAACAGCAGCAGCAAAACCAGCCCAACCGGCTCCCGGCTCCGCCCAAACCCGACCTCAAACCGCTATCAAAACCAGAGCTGCCTGCGCAATCTCCACAAGGGCCAGAGGCCGATAAGACCACTATTGTGGTTAAAACCTTCACGCTGACAGGCCCCATTACTGCTTTTGCACCTGAGCAACTGCAAGCTGCGCTGGCGGGCTTTGTGAACCGCCCGCTCAGCCTGACTGAACTGCAAGAAGCCGCCGCTGCCATCACCCAGTTGTACCGCCAAGGCGGCTACTTTTTGGCCCGCGCCTATTTGCCCAAGCAAGACGTCACTGCCGGTACCGTCACCATCGCGATCACCGAGGGCGTGTTGGATGCCAACAATGGTGTCTTTCACGTAACTGGCCAGCAGCGATGCACCCAGCACCACGGCAGTATGGTGGTCGCCCTGGCCGTTGGGCGCTCGTTTGCTCCATACTTGATAGCTGCTCGCGCACATTCCACGGGGGCTACAGCCCGATTTATCTCACAAACCCAGCGCCTCGAAGATGACATCCATGCGCTGTTGCACCCCGGCATCCATACTGATCGTGCGACCCCACTCGCGCTGCGTCTCACCGGGCCACTTGTTGGTAGCATCCAGCCCCATCTTGCTGCCCAGACCACTCACGGGTGACGCAAAGTCCAGGTAGTCGATGGGGGTGTTTTCCACCATCATGGTGTCGCGCACCGGGTCCACCCGGGTGGTCAGCGCCCAGATGACTTCCTTCCAGTCGCGCACGTTCACGTCGTCGTCCACCACCACAATGAACTTGGTGTACATGAACTGGCGCAGGTGGCTCCACACGCCCATCATCACGCGCCGCGCGTGGCCGGGGTAGGCCTTTTTGATCTGCACCAGGGCCATGCGGTAGCTGCAGCCTTCGGGCGGCAGATAGAAGTCGGTGATCTCGGGGAACTGGCGCTGCAGCAGCGGCACGAACAGTTCGTTCAGCGCCATGCCCAGCACGGCCGGCTCATCCGGTGGCTTGCCGGTATACGTTGAGTGATAAATCGGGTCCTTGCGCATCGTGATGCGGTCAATGGTGAACACCGGAAACTGCGCCTGCTCGTTGTAGTAGCCGGTGTGGTCACCATACGGGCCTTCCAGTGCGTGCTGGTAGCCGCTGGGGTGATTGGCGTCAGCGTAGATGTGGCCTTCAAGCACGATCTCGGCGCTGGCGGGCACGCGCAACTCGCTTCCCCGAGCCTTGACCAATTCGGTGCGCGCACCACGCAACAAGCCGGCAAACTGGTATTCCGACAAGCTGTCCGGCACTGGCGTTACCGCGCCCAATAAGGTTGCCGGGTCCGCACCAATGGCCACGGCCACCGGATACGGCTGACCGGGCTGGGCAGCACCATGTTCACGAAAATCAAGCGCGCCGCCGCGGTGGGTCAACCATCGCATGATGACCTGGTTGCGCCCAATGACTTGCTGGCGATAGATGCCCAGATTTTGCCGCGACTTGTTGGGGCCCTGCGTGATGACCAGGCCCCAGGTGATGAGGGGTGCCACGTCACCCGGCCAGCAGTGCTGCACCGGCAAGCGAGACAAATCCACATCATTGCCTTCCCACACCACCTCCTGACAGGGTGCCGAATGCAGTTCCTTGGGCGCCATGTTCCACAGCGTCTTGAGCAGGCTGCGCATGCCCACCATTTCCTTGAAGCCCTTGGGTGGCTCGGGCTCTTTGAGCGAAGCCAGCAGTTCGCCAAACGGGCGCAATCCCTTGAGCTCCGACACGCCCATGGCACGAGCCACTCGCTCGGGCGTCCCAAACAGGTTGCCGAGCACCGGCATGCTGTGGCCGGTGGGTTGTTCAAACAAGATCGCCGGACCGCCCGCGCGCAGCACGCGGTCGCACAACGCCGTCATTTCAAGATAGGGAGACACCGGCTCAGTAATGCGCCGCAGTTCACCGACCTGCTCCAACTGGGACATGAAGTCGCGCAGGTCGTGGTAGCTCATTGCTGTCCCTCCCCGCGTGGGACGCCGAACACTGGCATCACCCTTTTTCTACCGTCCCGTGCACGGGCGTGGCTCTGCGCTTGCCGGGCAGAAAACGGGCCAGCACTTTGTCAGGTGTCCATTGCTGCAAGTCCAACACGGGAAGTTCAAGCGCGTCGATAGAGTTTTTGACAATCAAACCCAACTCGGTGTCGCCTTCCATGGACAGGCGGCGGTTGAAGAACAGAGTGTCCGGGTCTTCCTGGCGCTGGGCAAGACGCAAAAAATCCTGCGCACTGGCACTGATAGTCAAGTCCGTCTCAATCTGGCGTTTGCAGGCTGCAAAACGCACCCCGGTACACGTGAAGTCAAAGGTCAGGCGCGCATCTCGCACATGGATGCGCAACTTCTTTCCCAGCAGGTACTGGCGAACATCCGCCGGCAGTTGCTTGGCCAGCACCTGGTTAAGCGCAGTCACCAACAAAAAAGACCCCGGGTAAGCCGGCAGCCGCGACAGGAGTGACCCAACGGGGTCAGGCAATACAAAAACAGTAGATGTACTCATGGGGCACAGACCTCCGG
>CANNRR010000021.1 GCA_947508055.1 Burkholderiales bacterium | reverse complement strand
GGCGGTTAAGCGCGCGTCCGGTGACGTGGCACCAGAAGGCCTCGCCTTTGAGACGACCGTCCACGCGGCGCATGATCCGGTCATCGGCGTAGGTGCCGCTGCGGTTGAGGATCGGGCTGATCCGCTCGCCGGTGCGCTCGAACTCGTCGGCGCTGGGGTATAACACCTGAAACGATTGGCCGATCAGTTGTTCCCGTGCGGTGCCAAACATTTCACACAAACGCTGATTGCAGTCGATGATGGTGCGGTTGCGCGACAGCGCCAGGCCGACCGGGGCCATATCGAAGGCGAGGCGGTAGTCAATTGTCATAGGAATTGCGGGTCAGGCCACTCGCTCCAGCGATGTGCTCTGACCCCAACGGATGCGTGTTGTGCTTTACGAAATACTACGTATATGGATAGGTAGTATCGTATACCGATTGAAATTTAAAAGGAGACAGGTGCGATGAATAAGTTATATCCGAACGCAGCGGCTGCGCTGGACGGCATTGTCAAGGACGGCCAGTTGCTGGCGGTTGGCGGCTTTGGTTTGTGCGGCATTCCCGAGGCGTTGATTGACGCGCTGCGCGACAGCGGTGTGAAAGACCTCACCGTCATATCCAATAACGCCGGTGTTGACGGCTTCGGCCTGGGCAGGTTGCTCGAGACGCGCCAGATAAAGAAGATGATTTCCTCTTATGTTGGCGAAAACAAGGAGTTCGAACGCCAATATCTGGCGGGCGAGCTGCAACTCGAATTTACGCCGCAAGGCACCCTGGCCGAGAAGCTGCGCGCCGGTGGTGCAGGTATTCCCGCCTTCTTCACCAAGACCGGTGTCGGCACCATCGTCGCTGAAGGCAAGGAACTGCGCGAATTTGATGGCGAGATATACGTCATGGAACACGCCCTGCTGCCCGAGGTGGCACTGGTAAAGGCGCACCGTGCCGACAAGTCGGGCAACTTGCAGTTTCGACTGACCGCGCGCAACTTCAACCCCGCAGTGGCCATGGCAGGCAAGATATGTGTAGTGGAAGTGGAAGAAATCGTGGAAACCGGCGACATGGTGCCCGATCAGGTTCACCTGCCCGGCATTTACGTGCACCGCATCGTGCACAACCCTAACCCCGAGAAGCGCATCGAAAAGCGGACCATTACACCGAAAGAGGGAGTTTGATCATGGCATGGAATCAAGACCAAATGGCAGCGCGTGCTGCACAAGAACTGGAAGACGGGTTTTATGTGAACCTGGGCATAGGCATCCCCACCCTGGTGGCCAACTTTGTGCCAGCCGACAAAGAGGTGTGGTTGCAGAGCGAGAACGGCATGCTGGGCATCGGTCCGTTCCCCACCGAAGATGAGGTCGATGCCGACCTGATCAACGCCGGCAAGCAAACCGTGACGACGCAAAAAGGCTCATCCATCTTCGGTAGCCATGACAGCTTCGCCATGATCCGTGGCGGCAAGATCAATCTGTCGATTCTGGGCGCCATGCAAGTGAGTGAGCAGGGCGATCTGGCTAACTGGATGATCCCCGGCAAGATGGTCAAGGGCATGGGCGGCGCGATGGACTTGGTAGCGGGCGTCAAGCGCGTCATTGTGCTGATGGAGCATGTTGCCAAGAAGAAAGATGGCACGATTGACCTGAAAATTTTACCCAAATGCACCTTGCCATTGACCGGCGTAGGCGTGGTGGACCGCATCATCACCGACCTGGCCGTGATGGACGTCACTCCACTGGGCCTTAAGCTGGTGGAACTGGCGCCCGGTGTCAGCCGCGAGGATGTGCAGGCAAAGACCGGCGTGACGTTAATCTGAAATCTTGCGGGACAGACCTTCAGCTCTGTCCCCAACTGATCAAGGGTGTTCTTGCGGGACAGACCTTCAGCTCTGTCCCAATTTGACTAAATGCACCGAATCACCGGGTAAGATAGCGCGAATTACTAACCGGGGGGTTCATGTCCAGAGCACTCAAATTCCTGATGTTCATCTACTTTGTGGTGTTCTTCACCACGGGTGCGTTCATGGTTCTTATCGTGAATGCCGACGAAAACTCTGCCCCCTGGATCGCCTTGCTGGCACGCAACCACGGCATCGTGTTTGTGTGGCACCTCACCTGCTGGATGGTGACGGGCATGTTCTCCAACTACTACTGGGACTTGTTCAATATGGGCAAGGGGCTGGAGTCGGTGCAGGTGGAGCGCATTATTCTGCCCTTGCTGACATCGCCCTTCGTCTTCTATCCTACGTACAACCTGTGGCTCTCCAGCAGCTCGCAGAGCTATATCCTGTTTGAAGTCATTATTTTTCAGAGCGGATTCTTCTGGCAGGCCCTGTTCACCAAGGCCAAGCCGCTGGATCAGGCCGCCGTCATTCCTTGGTCGGTAAACAACGGAGGCGCGCGCGCGGCGCAACCCAAGTCGGCCAGCAACGGCCCAACATCGATAGGTTGACGAGGCCCGATTGCCTGCATTCGGTTGCCGGTCGTTGCTCCTTTAGCGCGGCATGTCGTAGTCGAATTTTTCGATCTTCCCGCGCCAATATGGCACGCGCCCCGTTGCAGGGAGCCATGCCACTTCTGCGTCCTGCGGCACCAGCATGCCGCTTTGCGATTGGTAATTGAATAGACGAACTTCCCATGGCGTGGGCACCATCACTCCGTCTACCAGCGCACTGCGCTCGGCGCTACTGATGCGCTCCACCAAGCCCTGCACATTGAATGTGAACTGCAATCTCACCGTCAGCGGGCCATCGGTCAACGCTGCCTGGGCTGTTTGATCATTCACAGGTGTCCACTGCACGCCCTGGCTGGGCAGCAGTGCGGTAGGGTACCAAACGCCCTCGGCAAAAAAGCGAATCAGCTCCCCGCGCGCAATGTCCTCCGTGCCGTGGCTTCCCTGCAAGTCAAACAGCCCGAAGATTGAGGGCTGCAAGCTGCCAACGCCCGCCACGTAAGCATCGACCACGCGTACCGTGATACCTGGCGACATGGTCATGGATGCATCCCACACAAAGCCAGGGCGGTTGGTGGACACCCGCTGGCGGGCCGTGAACGGCTCCCATTGCCCGACCTGGAAACTGCGGTTGAACGTGCCAGTTTGCTCCAAATACAGCCTGCGTACGATAGGCTGGTTCGCGTTCAACACTTGGGAGAAATAGCGGCGCACCACGGGCGGCAGAGTGGCCAACTCGCCTTCGTCGTACCGCGCTGGGCGCACTTTTGTTTGTTGGGTTGTGGCTTCCAACGCTTGCACGCGCGTGTGGGTGTCCCATGCCCAGCGAGAGTGTCCCCACAGACCCAGTATTACCGACAAGGCGATCAAGGTGAATACGCTGATCTTGCCCCACTTTAGTACCGTCGACAGGCCGTTCGGGCGGTTCGTCACGTAGCCTGAAACTACAAAGTCGGACTGCATTGGTGGGGTGCAACCCTGGGGCGTATTGGGTTCGGAAGGCATGGTCATTTCACTGTCGTTGATGAGGGTGCCGGGGTAGACCGCGCAATGAAGCTTACATTGGATCGGGTGGCTTGTCAGATGGCTGAACGATTCACCAACCTGCGCGACGCAACCGCCTGTTTCACCCAGCCAAGCCCGAACCAGCGCGCAGCCATGACGCCACCGCGCACGCATTCGTCCAAGGCATAGGCGAACCAGACGCCGGTCAGGCCCCAGCCAAAGTGCACACCCAGTAGCCACGACCCGAAGCCCATGATCACGATCATGGACACCGAACCTGCCAGCACTGGAAAGCGCGCATCGCCCACCGCCCGCAGTGCTGTGATGACCACAATGTTGCATGTGCGTCCCGGCTCCAGCAAAACGGTGATCCACAGTAACGTTGTCGCCTTGGCGATGATGGTGGCATCGCTGGTAAACAGACGCAGAGTCCACGGGGCAGTGAGGGCGGTCAGCACTGCAACGGTGGACGACACTGCTAGCCCCCAGAACAAGCATTTGCGCACCAGCAGCAGCGCCTGACGCAGTTCGCCCGCACCAATCAAATGGCCAACCAGAATTTCGCCCGCAAAGCCCAGCGCCACTGTGGAAAGCACGATTACGTTCATGATCTGCATGGCATAGCCCTGCGTGGCCAGTTCGGTGGTGCCCATGCCGGAGACCACGGTGACTGACGCCAGAATGGCCATGCGGTAGGCAATCGCCTCGGCAGCGCCTGGCAGGCCAATGGCCACTGAAGAACGTAGGCTGCCCCAGCGAATGGCAACGGCGTCCCGCCAAGTGGGCTGTAGGCGCAGCATGGAGCGCCACAGCCACAGGTGCACACCCAGTCCAAACGCGCGGCTGATGGCCAGTGCCACCGCGAAGCCGATCATGCCCAATGCGGGGATCGACCCCGCGCCCCGCATGAGGGGAAAGCAAAGGGCAATATGCAGCGCGTGCATGGACAAAATATTGAGCATGGTCTCGCGGGTGTGTAGGTGTGAGCGCATGACGGCGGCCATGCTTGCATTGAATGCGTCCAGAAGCAGTGCTAGCGCCAGCAGATGCAGGTAGGGCTCAGCCATGATCCGCACCGCGGCCGCGGCCTGCATGGCGCCCAGCAGCGGGTTGGTGGCTACCAACAGCAGCAGTGCACTGCCAACCCCCAGCCAGGTGCTGGCTCCCAAGCTTGCTAAGGCGGTGCGGTCCGCATCGCGGCGGTTGCCTGCGCCCAGGTTTTGGGTGATCACCACGCCTACACCCATGCTGATGATGCGAAACAGAAGAAAAAAGGCGCCTTGGACGTGGTTAGCCAAGCCGAACGCTGCAGCCGCAGTGTCTGATTCCTTGGAGACCAGCCACATGCCCACAAAACCGACTCCAAAGCCAAGCACCAGCTCGGCCAGCAGCGGCCAGGCAACCGCCAATACGTGCAGTGTCTCGGCTGGCTTGTGAGTTGTCGGGTGGCTATCGAACACGGTGCGTTAGTTGGATTTCTTAGGTAGTAATAATACAAAATACAAGGGAAAACCCTTTATTCATAGATGAATATGGCATTTTGCATGCCGTATATTGGTTGCATTGCATGTTGTAAAACTACTTTTCGCTGAGTATACTTAGCCATGCCAGCGCGCAGATTGGGCTGTGCGCTGAACGGGGGTATGACGTGGCGGATGTTAAGTTAACAGGTGTTGGCAAGTCGTTTGGCGATGTCAAAATATTGCAGAACGTAGACCTCGATATACGCGACGGCGAGTTCGTCGTGTTTGTGGGTCCATCTGGCTGCGGCAAGTCCACTTTGCTGCGGTTGATTGCGGGTTTGGAAGACATCACCAGTGGTGAGTTGCACATCGGTTCGCGTCTGGTGAACGATGTGCCGCCGGCCGAGCGCGGCATTGCCATGGTGTTCCAGTCGTACGCGCTGTACCCGCACATGAACCTTTACGACAACATGGCATTTGGTTTGCAGTTGAACAAGATGCCCAAGGCAGAAGTCGATGGACTGGTGCAGCACGCAGCCAAGATTTTGGGCATCCAGCACCTGCTGGATCGCAAGCCAAAGGACCTGTCGGGCGGTCAGCGCCAGCGTGTCGCAATTGGCCGCGCCATTGTGCGCAAGCCGGATGTGTTTTTGTTTGACGAGCCCTTGTCCAACCTTGACACCGCCTTGCGCGTGCGCATGCGCTACGAGTTTGCCAAGCTGCACAAAGACCTTCAGACGACGATGATTTACGTTACCCACGATCAGGTGGAGGCCATGACGCTGGCCGACAGAATCGTAGTCCTTTCAGCTGGCAAGATTGAACAAGTGGGCTCACCGCTGGACCTCTATAACCATCCAGACAATCTGTTTGTAGCGGGCTTCATCGGCTCACCCGGCATGAACTTTATTGAAGCGGAAATGGTTTTGGGCAGCCCATGCGAAGCGACGGTGCGGCTGAAAGACGGCGCGCTGATTCGCTGTGCAGTGGACGCCCAGACCGCACAGACCGGTGACAAGGTCACACTGGGCATCCGGCCCGAGCACATCACGCGCTCGCCCGGCGCGAACCGCCTGGTGTCCCAAGTGACGTTTGTCGAGTCTCTGGGAAGTGTGACCTACGCCTACTGCGCGTTTGACGGTGTTCAGGAAGACCTGACCTGCGAGCTGGTGGGTGTGGTGCCTGTGTCGGATGGGGACACACTGGAGCTGGGTGTGGAGCCTGACCGCTGCTACCTGTTTGACGCCGCAGGCAAGGCCTTCAAACGACTGCCCGTTGCGCAAGAGGCTACATGATGCGCGCCTGTCGATTGGCCCTTGCGGCCGCATTGGCTGGTGTTTTTGTGCCGCCGCTGCATGCCGGCGACGCACCCAAGCTCCTGGTCTGGATCAATGGCGACAAGGGTTACAACGGACTGCAAAAAGTGGGCGATGCCTTTGCCAAAGAGTCGGGTGTGACGGTTGTTGTGCAGCACCCCGAGGGTGCTACCGACAAGTTTCAGGCTGCTGCTGCTGCTGGCAAAGGGCCTGACATTTTTTGCTGGCCGCATGACCGCACAGGCGAATGGGCTCGATCCGGGCTGCTGGTGCCTATCCACCCGCCCAAACGTGTGCGTGACGAGATTGACGCGTCTGCCTGGAAAGCATTCACTTACAAGGGAAAGGTGTGGGGCTATCCGCTGTCCATCGAGGCTGTAGGCTTGATCGTTAACCGTGATCTGGTCAAGACCGTTCCCGCTTCGTTTGATGAAGTCATGGCGCTGGACAAAGAACTGGTCAAAAAAGGCAAGAAGGCGCTTCTTTGGGATTACAACAAATCGTTCTTCAGCTGGCCCATGCTGGCGGGTGCTGGCGGCGAGGTGTTTGGCCGCACGGCAGCAGGCGAGCTGGATCCCAAGGTAGTGGGTGTCAATTCGCCGGGCGCATTGGCGGGTGCCACCATGCTGTCACGTCTGATCGAAGAAGGCTATATGCCCCGGGGTGCGCGCTATGCCGAGATGGAAGCGGGCTTTGCACGTGGCGAAATCGCCATGATGATCACCGGCCCCTGGGCATGGGACAACGCGCGCAAGGCCAAGGTCAATTTCACCGTGGCCCCTGTGCCTGCGGTGATTGCGGGTAAGCCCTCCAAGTCGTTCGTGGGCGTACTGGGCTGCATGATTGCCGCACCCAGCAAGGTCAAGGACATTGCCCGTGAATTCATTGAGAACCACTTGCTGCGGGTTGACAGCCTCAAGACCATTTCAGCTGACGTACCGCTGGGTACACCGGCCAACAAGGTCTATTTTGCCGAACTGTCTGGTGATGCCAATATCCGCGCCACGATGGAGAACGCTCGCATGGGTGAGCCCCTGCCCAACATACCCGAACTGGGCAAGTTCTTCCCGGCGATGGACGCCGCGCTGGAGGCCATTACCCAGGGTCGCCAGTCACCCAAGGACGCGCTCGATGGCGCAGCCGCACGCATGCTGGTGAAATGACATGAACGCCTGGCGCTACCTGTTTCCTGGTGTTTTGGCGATGCTGTTGTTCGTGGCCTTTCCGCTGGTCTACACCGTGCAGATTGGCTTTACCAACTACTCTGCCAGCAATCTGTTGAGCGAAGACCGTGCGCGTGGTTACCTCTTGGAGCAAGCGGAGGTGAGCGAGGCGCGGGCCTACGGCTTTAGGCTGTATGCGGATGGCGAACGGGTGCGACTGGTGCTGACACCGCAAGGCGAGGGCGCCCGCAACACCCGCTTTGCATCCGCGCCCGTGGCTTTGGGGGCAGCCCAGACCGCTGCTGTTGCGATGCAGCCTTTGGCAGCAGACCAGCAATTGTCGGCACCCTTCACCCTTCGGCAAGTGGTTGCCAACCGCGATGCCTTGCAGGCGTTGCGCCTGACCCTGCCAGACCAGAGTGTTCTGGTCTATGCGGGCTTGCGCGAGTATGCAGTTTTTGAGCCGCTGTGGCAGGCGCAGACTGGCGGTTCGCTCAAACGTCTGGCTGACGGTGTGGTCTACCATCCCAACCGTGACACGGGCTACTTCGAAGACGGGCAGGGCGAGCGCCTGCAGCCTGGCTTCAAGGTGGGTGTGGGCTTTGCCAACTACGCGCGCCTGTTTGGTGATGCCGACATGCGCGGCCCGTTTGTTTCCATCTTCATCTGGACGGTGGTGTTTGCGGGGCTGACCGTGCTGTTTTCGACTGCCATCGGCATGACGCTGGCCGTGGTGCTGAACTGGGAAGCCTTGAAGTACCGCACGCTGTACCGTACCCTGCTTTTCCTGCCCTACGCCGTGCCGGGCTTCATTTCCATTCTGGTGTTCAAGGGCTTGTTTAACCAGAACTTTGGCGAGATCAACACCATTCTGGACGCGCTGTTTGGTGTCAAGCCTGCCTGGTTTGCCGACCCGATGCTGGCCAAGACCATGATTTTGATCGTCAACACCTGGCTGGGCTACCCCTACATCATGGTGTTGTGCACGGGGCTGATCAAGTCCATTCCCGCGGACTTGTATGAAGCCTCGGCCATTGCCGGCGCCAAACCGCTTACCAACTTCTTCCGAATCACCGCGCCGTTAATCGTCAAGCCGTTGACACCACTGTTGATTTCCGCCTTTGCATTCAACTTCAACAACTTTGTGTTGATCAGCCTGCTGACCGATGGCCGACCCGACTACCTCAACACCAAGTTGCCCGCGGGCACGACGGACATTCTGGTGTCGTACACCTACCGCATTGCGTTCACCGACGCGGGTGCCAACTTTGGACTGGCAGCTGCCATATCGACCGTGATCTTTTTCATGGTCGCCATTTTGTCTCTGGTCAACCTGAAGCTGACCCAGTCCAAAGACAAACGCAAAGGAGGGCACTAACCATGGCCGTTGTTACCGGTAAAAGCCAGCGCTGGCGCATCGTGGCCGCGCACGTTGGCTTGTGGATGCTGATCGCGATTACTCTGTTCCCGCTGCTGGCGGTCGTGTCCATTTCCCTGCGGCCGGGCAACTTTGCGACTGGCTCCTTGATACCGTCCGAAATCAGCCTGGAGCACTGGAAGCTGGCGTTGGGGTTCTCGTACACACAGGCGGACGGTGTGGTGGTGCAGCCGCCATTTCCGGTGCTGCTTTGGTTGTGGAATTCGATCAAGATTGCCACCATTTCATCGCTGCTGATTGTTGGTGTTTCCACCACGGCGGCCTACGGTTTTGCGCGGCTGAAGTTCCGCTTCAAGTCAGCCATTCTGAACAGTATGCTGTTGCTGCAAATGTTTCCGGTGGCCGTGGCGCTGGTGGCCATCTACGCCATTTTTGAGGCCATTGGTGGCGTGGTGCCCTGGCTGGGCATTGAGACACACGGCGGGTTGATCGTGGCGTATATCGGCGGCGTGGCCATGCACATCTGGACCATCAAAGGATATTTTGAGACCATACCGACCGAGATTGAAGAGTGCGCCAAGGTGGACGGTGCCACTTCGTGGCAGGCTTTTTACAAAGTGCTGTTGCCTATGGCGGTACCGATTTTGATGGTGGTGTTTGTGCTGGCCTTTATTGGCACCATCATCGAGTACCCGATTGCGTCCGTGCTGTTGCGTGAAGAGCCCAATCTGACACTGGCTGTGGGCTCCAAGTATTACCTGTACGAGCAGCGCTACCTGTGGGGCGATTTTGCTGCCGCAGCGGTGCTGTCGGGCTTGCCGATCACCCTGGTGTTTCTGGCCGCACAGCGCTGGATTGTTTCGGGTCTGACTTCTGGCGGCGTAAAGGGTTAAGACTCGAACGTGGAAACAGCATGAAATTCTGGATAGCGCTGGGCTTGGCCCTCATTGCGGGTTGGGCGCAGGCGACTCCGCAGCCGGTTTGCCATGCGAGCCCATTCGGCGACACCACGCTTTATTTGCGTGGCAGCATGAACAACTGGGCGGCACAGGAGGACTCGGCATTCCAGTACAGCTGCAATGCGTACTACCTCAACGTCAAGCTCGGCGCCGCGCACGACTTCAAGATTGGCGATTCCGCGTGGCAGGACGCCAGCACGGTGGGCAAGAGCGCAAACGGCGACCTGGCAATGGGCGCCAGAGGCAACATGCGTTTGAGTTTTGTGGGTGAACAAACTATGAAGCTGGTATTTGCTAGTGGCAAGCCGATCGTCACCGTTGGTCCCAAGACATTTATCGACCCCAATGCGCGTGTCGTAACAGACCCGGTCGCGTTGAGCCTGCAATTTGATTCCCGCGCGCTGGCGCACAAGAAGCCTTTTGGCGCAGTGGTGGCGGGCACGCTTGTGGAGTTCTCGGTTTCGGCCCTGCCAGGTGCGTCAAAGATCACGCTGGTGATTGAGAAACGCAGGCTGGAGGGCAACCAGGAAGTGCTGGAGTACACAGAAATTGACCGAATTTCGCTGGTGAACACGTCTCCGGGGAGGCTGGGTGGCAGTGCGTTCTGCGCAGGTCAAGGAGGAGCCCACACAGTGGGCGGGGGACACGGAGCAGAATACACTGCCACCCAGACTCCTGGCCCCCGCGAAGTATGGTTCGGGAGCTATAAGTTCGATAGCGTCAACGTAAACGGCTACTGGTTTGAAGTCGAAGCAGGTGGTGCCACCTATGTGCTGCAAAACAACCGTGACCCCGTATTCTGGACCCGCGAAAAAGGCTCAGGCGGTGTGGGAGTGGTCGATTTCAAACCCAAGGTCAACCGCGCCATCCGCCGTTTTCGGCAGACTGTATTTGATGCTGCCTTCAAGGTGCCGGACTGGGCGCCTGATGTCGTCTATTACTACATCTTCCCGGACCGCTTTCGCAACGGCAACCCGGCCAACGACCCCAAACCCGGTGTCGCGAAGCACCATGACCACACGGTGGAACTCCACCAGAACTGGAACGACAAGCCGTATGTGCCGGGAAGTGGCGACGGGTCGGACGCGCACTTCAACAACGACTTCTTTGGCGGCGACCTTGAAGGCATCATCCAGAAGCTGGACTACATCAAGGAGTTGGGCGCCAACACACTTTACCTGACGCCCATCTTCAAAGGCGCCAGCAACCACAAATACGACACGGCGGACTACCAGCAGATTGACCCCGGTTTTGGAACCAACGCCGATTTCAGCAGACTCACGGCCGAGGCCACAAAGCGTGGCATGCGTGTCATAACAGACACCAGCCTGAACCATACGGGCAATGATTCCGTGTATTTCAACCGCTTTGGCAACCATGGCGCCAACGGTGCCTTTCAGGGCGGCAAAATCAACACACAGTCGCCGTACGCCGATTGGTACACACTGGACGCCAGCCAGACCGACCCGGCCAAACAGTACAAAGGCTGGACCGATGTCGCCGACCTGCCGGAACTGAACAAGGCATCCAGAAGTTGGCGCGACTTTGCGTATGGCGCCAACGACTCGGTGATGAAGACCTGGCTGGACCGGGGCGCTGCCGGTTGGCGCATGGATGTGGTTCCCTGGGTGCCAGACGACTTCTGGCGCGAGTGGCGTGGCGCCATCAAAACGCACAAGCCCGATGCCCTGACCGTGGCGGAGACCTGGTTCGATGCGTCGAAATATTTTCTGGGTGACATGTTCGACTCGACCATGAACTACATCTTCCGCAATACCGTGCTGGACTATGCAGGCGGCGGCAAGGCGCGCAGCCTGTACCCCAACATCGAACACATGCGTGAGGCCTATCCGCCCCAGGCCTTCTATGCGCTGATGAACCTGCTCTCCGGCCACGATCAGGCGCGTGCCCTGCACCAGTTTGGTTGGCATGCCGATACGACCGATGCCAAGACCATAGCCGAGGCCCGCCAAAGGCTCAAGCTGGCCGTGCTGTTCCAGATGACCTTTCCCGGCGCGCCCACGGTGTACTACGGCGACGAGGTGGCGGTGACCGGCGGTGACGATCCCTACAACCGGGCCACCTATCCATGGGCGGACCAGGGCGGCAAACCCGACGCCGACATGTTGGCTACGTTCAAACAATTGATTGGTTTGCGTAGTCAGCACGCAGTACTGCGCCGGGGCACGATAGACGCGCCGTTGCATGTCGATGACCACACCATCGTTTTGCTCCGTCAACTTGGCAGCAGCGTTGCCATCACTGCAACTAACAATGCCACGTCGCAACAAACGGTCAAGGTCAAGCTGCCTGCGGGTGTCTCTGCTTCGCATTTTTCGGATGTTTTGGGGGGGCCGGCGGTAGCCGCCGTCAACGGTGAATTGAACATCACGCTGCCCGCACTGTTTGGCGTCGTTTTGCTGGGAACCCGCCAATGACAACCCGACAACCTATCCTCGGAACCCGAACCATGATCAGAGCCTGGTCACGCAATGCAATGCGTTGGACCACGACAGCGCTGGCAGGGTGTGTGTTGTCAAGTGCACTTTGCGCGGCCGAATTCAAATCGACAAAGCCGTCAGCGCGCATCGAGCACTGGCAACGCCGGGCAGATGACATTGATGCCCATCTGCGCAGTGCCAAAGACCTTGGTGCTGTCAAATTGCTGTTTGTCGGAGACTCCATTTCGGACTTCTGGCTTCTGGATGACAACCCCTGGGTGAAGGGGCAAAAATTTGGAAGAAAAGTCTGGGACCAGTCTTTTGACCGTTCGCACCCAGAAAACTATGGGCTGAACCTGGGCATTTCAGGTGACCGCATCGAGCATGTCCTGAAGAGACTGGCGCCCCGATTGGAGGGTGGCGATGGGCAGCTGGACAATCCGGCGCTAAACCCGGAATTCATCGTTTTGCTCATTGGGATCAACAACACCTGGGACGCTGAGGAGCCAGTGGCCGACAGCGTGTTTGAAGGCATTCGCGCGGTCATCGCCAGGTTGCACCAGGCACGTCCCAATGCCCACATCGTATTGCAGTCTCTGCTTCCAACCAATGAGGCCACCAAGAATACTGCTGTTGTATTGCCGGTGAATAAGAGACTGGTAGCGTTGGCGGTGAGCCCGCCCTACGCCGGCTACCTTTCCTATCTGGATCTCTATTCGGATTTTGTCGACGCCAAAGGCCAGCAGATTGACAGCTACTTCAATGATGGCCTGCATCCGAATGCTGTTGGGTATCGGGTCTGGCGCGATCAACTCGTACCTTTTTTGCAGCAGGCGCGTCGTGTCGGGAAACCGGTCGCGGTGAATACTGCAGGTGTCGTTACCACCGGGCTGGCAGCCCCGCCCTATGCAGGTCCGTCTGATATCCCTTTGGCTGGTGTGTTCACAGCCCGCGAGCAGGATTGGCGCAACGGTGCCATCGTCTACCAGGTGATGGTCGACCGCTTCGTGCCGCCGGTGAATCTGGATGCCAAGCGCGCCCTGTACCCGGCGCCCAAAGTGCTGCACCGCTGGAACGAGGAGACCAAGCGCGGCACGTACCAAAAATCGGCCAACGTGTGGAGCCACGAGCTGGACTTTTGGGGTGGTGATCTACCTGGCGTGACCTCAAAACTGGGTTACCTGCAGGACTTGGGCGTAGACGTGCTTTACCTCAACCCCATTCATCTGGCCTACACCAACCACAAATACGATGCGCTGGACTATTTGAAAATATCACCCGAATTTGGCACCCGGGAGGATATGACCCAACTGACCAATGCGACGCAAACCAAGGGTATGAAATTGGTACTGGACGGGGTATTCAACCACATGGGCCGCAACTCGGAAAAGTTCAAAGAGGCTCAGTCCAATCCCAATAGCCCATTTCGAGACTGGTTTTTCTTTGGTGACCAATACCCGGGCGGTGCGCGCGGCTGGTATCAGGCTCCCAACCTGCCGGAACTCAAGCTGGAAAACCCCGCCGTGCGGGATTACCTCTATGCCAAGCCAGACTCGGTGGTGCAGACCTGGTTGCGCGACGGCATTGACGGCTGGCGTCTGGATGTGGCGCCCGACCTGGGTCCCAAGTACCTGGCAGAGTTGACCGCCGCGGCGCACGCTGCCCGGCCGGGGTCGCTGGTGGTCGGCGAAATCCCCAATTTCCCCAAAGAGTGGTTTCCCGCTGTGGATGCGGTGATGAACTTCACGCTGCGCGATGTGATTTTGAATACTGTCAACGGCCTGATTGCACCGCCTACTGCTGTAGCCATGATTGACCGCACGGTGCGGGAGTCCGGCATCGAACCCATGTTGAAGTCGTGGCTGCTGCTGGACAACCATGACAACGACCGGCTGACCCACGTGCTGCCAAAGGTGCCGCAACAACGCCTGGCCCAACTGCTGCAGTTCACGCTGCCCGGTGCGCCCAACCTTTATTACGGGAGTGAGCTGGGCATGACCGGAGGCGAAGACCCGGCCAACCGTTCGCCGATGCGCTGGGATTTGGTGCGCAGTAGCAACTCCACGCTGCAGTGGACCAAACAACTCATTCAGCTGCGCAAAGACCACCGCGCCCTGCGCATTGGCAATTTCCGTCTGGTCACCAGCCATAAGCTGCTGGCGTTTGAGCGCTACACCGATCGTGTGCAGGACACTGTGGTAGTGCTGGCCAATCCGGGCAAAACACCGGTGACCGAACGTGTGTTGATGGCCAACTCGAAACTGATGAATGGTTCGTCGCTGGTGGACTTGTTAAACCCAAATGCCAAGCCGGTTCGGGTGATGGCATCCATGGCGACGGTCACGGTTCCCGCGGGTGGGTTCAGCGTGGTGGCGCCCGATGTGCGGACAGCCGGGGGCTACTCTGTCTTCAAGCGAGTGCAATGAATCGCTGGAGCAATCGGCGCCGTGTTGTACAGCTTTTGAGTGGAGCCCCTATGCTGTTGACGCCCTTTCTGGGACAGGCAGACGCCCCTTGGGCCGACGCACCACCATCCGTCTCTGTGGGTCGCATCGAGCGACTGACTGGGGTGGCGTCGGCAATCGTGGATGCCCGTCCCATTGACGTGTGGCTGCCTGCCGATTACACACCGGACAAACGCTACGCCGTGCTGTACATGCCGGACGGACAAAACCTGTTCGATGCAAGCAAAACCTGGAACCAGGCAGCGTGGAACGTGCATGAGGTGCTATCAAAGTTGATGAAACAGGGCAGGGTGCAGGACACGATTGTGGTGGGCATCCCCAACAACGGCAAGTACCGCTACAGTGAGTACTACCCCGAGAAATACTTGGCACTGGTGCCAGCCGAAGTGCGCGAAGACTATGTCCGGCGGGCGCAATGGGGCCGCACCATGGCCGATTCCTATCTGCGTTACCTCGTGGAAGAACTCAAGCCGGTGATTGACAGCACCTACTCCACGAGGACCGAGCCTGCCGCTACCTTTCTCATGGGCTCCAGCATGGGAGGCATGATTTCACTGTATGCCCTGTGCGAATACCCTGGCGTGTTTGGCGGTGTAGCGGCTTTGTCCACACATTGGGTCGGGCGGCCCAGTGCGTGGGGGACTCCTGAGCAGCTTCAAAACGAAGTTTTCCCACTTGCTGCATTCACCTACTTGCGGGGAAACCTGCCACGTCCTGGATCGCACCGAATCTATATCGACCATGGCACGACAGGGCTTGATGCGATCTATGGCAAGCACCAGATTCAGGTCGATGCCATTGGAAGGGACTTGGGCTATGCAGCGGACAATTGGAACTCCCGCGTGTTTGAGGGAACCGGCCACAGCGAGACGGATTGGGCTGCGCGCGTGGAGATACCCTTGATCTTTTTGCTGACCAACGGGCACACCACCTCGCCGCAGGTGTCGCGTATCCTAGGAGCGCCATGAACACCACTGAAATATTCCTGATCGCGATGCTGATCATCTTCACCGTGCCCTACCTCATCTGGCGGTTGGGACGCACGGACTACTACGCACCGCTGGTGGTGGTGCAAATCATTGCTGGCATCTTGTTGGGCCCCGGCATTCTGGGGGCGGTGTATCCGCAGTACTACCAGTTTGTTTTCAATCCGCAGGTCATTCAGTCGCTCAACGGTATTGCCTGGTGGGCCGTCATGCTGTTCGTGATGATTGCCGGGATCGAATTGGACTTGAAGCAGGCCTGGACCAATCGACGCGAAAGTGGCATCACCGCCGGTTTTGCCTTGGGTGTTCCGCTACTTTTTGGCGGCGTTGCGGCGCTCGGCATGTTGTCTTTTGACGGGTGGATGGGGACCGGTGGCAGGCCATGGCAGTTTGTAGTGGGTGTCGGCATGGCCTGCGCCGTGACCGCTTTGCCGATCCTGATTTTGTTGATGGAAAAACTCGATATCCTGCGGGCCCCACTGGGCCAGCGCATCCTACGTTACGCCAGCCTGGACGATATTGCGATCTGGGGCGTGTTGGCCATCATTCTGCTGGACTGGACCCGTGTGGGCCGGCAAGTGACGTTTTTGTTTGTGTTTGGCGGCGCCACGGCGGCCTTTCGCTATCTGATGGTTCGTTTAGCCGAGCGTGACCGCTGGTATGCCAGCCTGATCTGGCTGGCGGCCTGCAGTTTTGCCGCTGACTGGGCCGGCTTGCACTTCATGGTCGGTGCTTTTTTGGCGGGCGCAGTGATGGACGCGGATTGGTTTAACCAGGAGCAGATGGACTTGCTGCGCCACCATGTGCTGATGGTCATGATGCCGGTTTTCTTTTTGAGTACCGGTTTGCGCACGAATTGGAACGTGGGTGGAGCGATGGTATTCGCAGCCGCCGGTGGACTGCTGGTTGCCTCAGTCTCCGGCAAACTCGTCGGCGTTCACGTGGCTGGCAAGGTCCTGAAGTGGGGAAAAGGTGAAGCGTCCATCATTGGCTGGCTACTGCAGACCAAGGCGCTGATCATGATCATCTTCGTCAACATCCTACTGGACAAGAACATCATCACCAATGAGACCTTTACGGCCCTGCTGCTCATGGCAGTGGCCAGCACCATGTTGACGGTGCCTGTGGTTGCTCCTAAATTGAAACAACTCGGTCCGCTGATACGCAAGGTGACGCCATGAATATTGAAACCCTGTTTCCCACGTTGATTGCGATTGAGCAGGCCGATCAAGAGACCATCGAGGCAATCGCCCGCGAAGTCCTGTCTCAGAGGCCGTTGATAGAAGGTCTGCTTGAGCCGACCTGGGGCGACAACGTGCTGACTTCCTTCAACAACGAAAAAGACTTGTTCACCCATGCCAGACTGGACGCGCTAAGAGGTTTCGTCGAGACCAGCATTCTCGCGTTTGTCCGGGCTACACGTGTGGACCACGATCTGAGCGTTGACCCTGCCTACACCCAAAGCTGGATCAACATCACCCGGCAGTTCGGATTCCAGGAGCGTCACAACCACGAACGTGGCGCCGATGGTTTACCCGTCAGTGGAGCGTATTACTTCAATACGAACGGAGAGGACGGAGACTTTTCAATTGTTCCTACCGACATGCAGGCCAAGTATTTTGGTAACTTCGTTGTCAAACCCCAGGTCGGCCGCTTGGTCCTTTTCCGGTCTGAAGTCTTTCACCGCGTGAGCGCCAACATGACCAACTCAGATCGAATATCGTTCAGTTTCAATTACCTACTCAAGAAAGAGTAGGGTCGTTGCGCAGCGCCAGTTGGAATCAGGAAGCTCGCATGTGGTCATCCAGAAATTTCGCCACACGGTTGTAGAAGTTGACCTTGTTGGCCGGGTCACGAAGTGAGTGTCCTTCACCCTTGTAGACAATCCATTCTGCAGCCGGGTTGCCCGCCTGAACGGCCTTGCGAATGGACTCTGACTGGTCTTGCAGAACTACTTTGTTTTTGTCGCCATTGGCCAGCAACACCGGTTGGCGTAGCAATACCGGTTGGATGCCGGATGCAGACAGTGCCACTCCACAGCGAAAGAGTTGTGGGTAGCGCGCCATTGCCATAAGGCCGACTCCGGCGCCAAAACCCGAGCCACCAACTGCAATGCGTTTGGGGTCGGCGATTCCTTGTGCAATTGCCCACTGAACGGTGTCGGCGAGATCGTCAATGGTGCCAGTGCCGGACTGACCGTTGCCGGCCTGGAAATGGCGCAGTCCCAGGCCGCGTGTACCCCGCAGTTCCGGGCGCAGGACGGCATAGCCCAGGGCCGCCAGGAATTGCAGTACCGCATCCCAGTACCATTGTTCGCTGTGTGCATTCATTGCGTCAGGCAGCCACACCACAGTAGGCAGGGCCCCGGAGGCAGCACCGTTGGGTCGCGTGACCCAGACCGGAATTTGCAGGCCATCGCGGGCCGCAAAACGTTGCACGTCCATGCCGGCCATATCCCTGGATGCGATGTCAGGACGCAACGAGCCCAGTTTTGTTAGCTTGCGAGATTCGCAGTTGTACAGGAGGTAGACCATCGGTTGGGTATCTGAAAACGCCTCAACGAGAGTCTGCGGGCTGCCCTGCGACGCAACTGCAATTCGATTCACCGTGCGGGGCAGCAACTGGTCCAGTTGCTGCTGCAGGGTTTTGAAATTCGCGTCGATCCAAAGGGTCACTTCGGCATCAATCGTGAACCGGAATCCTACGACCTTGTGCTCGCTCACCAACACTTGTGCATCCACGTCATATTGGGGAGACTGCGCCAGCGGCGCGGCAGACCAGCGGGCGGCGTTCACATCGTAAGACCACAATGCCAACTTATCTTGTCCGCGGCGGGCGCTGACATACAAGGTGCCGTGTGGGTCGATGTGTTTGATGCTCCAATCCGCTTCGGATTCGGGCGCGCAGTCTGCCAAAGTCCGCCATTGGCTGGTGACGGGATCACGCCAAACGGTGGATACTGTGGATCCATTGCGAACAACCGCTGCGCGCAAGTTCCCGGCTGCATCAGCGTGGGCTACGATCACCTCGCCGGGCACATCAAGCGCGCGCGCACGTCCGGTGCGCAGGTTCAACTCCAATATTTCGACCGCTGCGCCCTTTGTTCCCTTGGGACGCCATACCATGATGCTTTCAGGAGTCGCTGATTCTAAGGGCGAGAGCACATAGGTGTTCCAGGGGTGTAGTCGGTCGGACTCAACTTCCCGCAGGTTCTGGATGTTTGGTGCATCCGGAATCTGTTTAAAACCCATGCCCTCTTGGCCGACGGATGCGCCACCGGCCATAGGGGCGGCCCCGGTTGCCATAGCACCGGAAATCCCGCCTCCATCGATTTTTTCCACTCTGACTAATTCCTGGCGTTCCACCAGCTGCCGAAAACCGGTGCCGTCGGCCTGGATGGTGTACAGGCCGGGACCGGAATCGACCAGACCTTCTGGTAACCGGCGCTCCTCGACCGAAAAAATCAGGCGATTGTGGCTGGTCCAGGCCACATTGCACGCGTCGGCAATCTCCTGGCTGTGCAGGATAGTGGGTTGCATGGAGGCCAGATCGAGCACGCTGAGCATCACGCCACGGTGTTTGGCCACGGTGCGTAAAGCAACGCGCTTCCCGTCCGGCGACAGATGCACTGACAGGGTTTCCTCGTCACGAAAAAAACGGGTCGCATCCGGCGCTGCTGAGGCAGCCCATACCGGTGCGCTCACCCACGGAAGTGCGGCGCCAAACAGCACCGTGCGTCGGCGCAAACCCATCGAATCACTATCGAAACACTTCATTTTCACATCTTCAGTTTGGGCGCAACGCAATTGCGGGTAATGTAGGCGGCATGGTCAGGCATCACGTCCACGCACTTGGCAATGACAGTACGTACGCTTTCCAGATACTCTGCCGTGGCCTCTTCCGACTGCAAGTCGACCAGGGTGTTGTAGCCTTCGGTTGGAACGTTTTGTCCTTGCATCACCTGCAGCCAACCGGTTTCGGCAAACAGTTCGTTGTCAAACCGCACGATGCGTCCACGCGAACGGTAGAGGTTCATCTTGTCGGTCAAGGTCCGCGGTACTTCCATGTTGGCGCAGGCTTTCCAGAAGTCAGAATCCTCGCGTTGGTTCGCCTTGTAGTGCAGGATGATGAAGTCACGGATACGCTCAAAGTGGAAGCGACTTTGGCGGTTGTATTCATCCACATCGGTCGAGCTGAAACCCGCATCAGGAAAGAAATCGATGAGCTGCGAAACCGCAGCTTGTACCAAGTGGATGCTGGTGGATTCCAGTGGCTCCAGAAAGCCCCCTGCCAGCCCGATGGCGATCACATTGCGGTTCCATGCCTTCTTTCGCATACCGACGGTGAATTTGAACAAGCGTGGATCGGCCAGCGGTTTTCCGTCCAGGTTGGCGAGCAGCGTTGCTGCGGCTTCGTCATCGCTGATGGCCTTACTGCAATACACATGGCCATTGCCAATCCGGTGCTGCAGCGGTATGCGCCATTGCCAACCCGCGCCGTGTGCGGTTGATCGGGTATAGGGTGTTAGTGTCGCGGCCGACTCGCACGGCACCGCCAGCGCCCGGTCGCATGGTAACCAGTGCGACCAATCATCGTACCCGGTTTTGAGGGTCTCTTCGATCAGCAAGGCGCGAATGCCCGAACAATCGATGAACAGATCACCTTCAATGCGTTCGCCATTGGCCAACACCAATGCATCAACGTATCCGTCGCCCCCGCGTTGGGTGACCTGTACGATCATCCCTTCGGTTCGCACCACACCGCGCTCGATGGATAGCTTGCGCAAGTACTTGGCATACAGACTGGCATCGAAATGGTAGGCGTACGCGATGTCGTTCAGCGGGGAATTGGTGACATCCGCCGCAGGCGGCATGAACTTGTTGGCTTTGGATGCCATTCGCGTGATCGAGTACGCCTCCAGGTCCTGCGCCTTCCCCATGGCGCGCATCTTGCGCCAGTATTGTTCGAAGGGAACCGTCCACAGGTCTTGTCCTATGCGGCCGAATCCGTGCATGTAGCGATCGCCCAACTTGCCCCAGTTGACAAATTCGATGCCCAACTTAAAGGTGCCTTGGGTTTCCTTGAGAAATTCATACTCATCAATTCCGACGATCTTGTTGAAACGTTGGATCATGGGAATCGTCGCTTCTCCGACGCCAATGATGCCGATTTCGTCCGACTCCACCAAACGAATGGTGTAGCGGCCTTTGAGGATTGTGGAAAGTGCCGCTGCGGTCATCCAGCCGGATGTGCCACCCCCGACGATGACAATGGTTTTGATGGGAGTGGTGTGCATGGAATTCAAATACGAAATGAGTAACTATAAAGAAAAAACCCTGTGTGCCTCAGCCAACAGGGTTTTGCAGTGTCAAGTCAAGTAGGTTTTTCAACCTGCTATCGCGTGTGCAATAGCAGGAAAAAGTGACCTTAGAACTTGTAGTTCAGACCGAAGTTGTAGGTCCTGCCGTATTGGACTGAGTCAACGATTTTCTCCTCACCGGTCGTATCGTCAACTGTCATGCGCTGGAACTTCGCATCGCCGAAGTTGTTTGCCGACATGGTCAGAGACAAGCCCTTGAAGTAACCAGTGCGGAATTCATAAGCCAATTGCAAATCAACGATAGACTCGCCCTTGATCCAGGTCGTCTTCTTTGAGTCTTCAAAATCGGTGATTTCTCCAATGAACGCGGAACGGGTCTTCTGGGCAACCCCGATTTGGAAGCCATTGGCTTCGTAGTACAGCTTCATGTTCTTAACCGTACGCGACAAACCTGGCAGCGGAATGCTGGCACCTAGATCCTTGCCATCTACCGAGTTGGAGGGCAGCTTGACATCGCTGGTTGTGTCCGAGATGTTCATTTGCATCCCGAAGCCGTCAAGCGCCGCAGTTGCCAGCGAGAAGGGGACGTCAAAGTTTATTTCATAACCCTGGATTTTGCCGCCCGTTCCGTTGATTTTGCTTGTCCATATGCCCTTGGTTGACCCCTTGTAAAGACCTGTAGAAGGCAACGAAGCGGATGCGGAAATGTAGGGTGCGAAATCAACAGGACGCCCAATCGACAGGATATAGCTATCCAGGTTCTTATAGAAAGCTGCTACGCTGATCACGCCCTTTTTGCCAAAATACTTCTCGAACGAGAGGTCGACAGCGTTGGCACGGAAGGGTTCCAAACCAGGGTTTCCGCCACCGCCGCGCAAGATCGGGTTGATCGCGTCGGAACCAGTTTGGGCTAGGCCAAAGCTGCCAGTTGCCTTCATGTCCGCCATGGATGGACGTGCCATAACTTTGGCTGCGGCGAAGCGCAGAACCTGATCATTAGGCAAGCTCAAGGCCAGGTTCAAGCTTGGTAATACGTCGGTATAGCTGGAGCCCAGTGACACCGTGTTGGTGGGACATGTCGCAGCAGTCTTTTGGCAGGCGCTAGTGTTGTAAGTGACACCAGTGGAGTTCTGCTTGCTGTTCACAAACTGCGTGCCAACATTGCCGCGCAGTTGCATGCCCAAGACGGTGCTGTCGATATCACCCTTGATGAAGGTCGTCGTCACGTCTTCGGTTACGCCCCATTGCTTCTCTACAATGCCGCCGTCAACCTTGTTTACCAGACCATAAATGCTGCCGTCGCTTCCAGCAGGGTCGAAGGTGGCAATTGGAACGCCATTTGCCGTAGTCATGGTGGTCGTTCCGGGAATTGGCACGGAACCCAAAGCACCCTGGCCTTTGATCTGAAGCGTGTACTCCAAAGACGAGTGCTGCTTTTCCCGCTTGGCGACATTGACACCAAACTGGGCGGATACCAGCGGGCCCCAATCCAGTTCCTTGGCTTCAGTCAAACGGAAATTGTTGACCGTGTCAGTTTCACTGGGTCGAGCCAAATAACCTGCCTGCGCAAAACGCATGCCGTTGTCGGTACCGCCCCATCCGTTGATATCAGTCAACGCGATCTTGGAGCGGTCGGCGTAGTTCACGCTCGTCGCGTACTTCACGTCCTCGAAATTACTACCGTTGAAGCCGGTCCAGGAAATGCTGCCCAGAGGCGCAAGGCCAGCTGTATTGCCTTTGTAATCCCCTGGTTGACCGGCCGTGGTTTCATAGCGCTGCTCGTCACGTGTAGCCTTGGAATTTGCCAAGTCGAGAGTGGTTGTCCATGTCCCGGTCGTCAAGGCGGAGTTCAGGCCAATTGACACCAGGCTGTCGTCATAGGTGGTCATATGGTTACGGACCACACCCTTGTAATTGTTAATCGTGCCCGATGTTGCAACACCGCCGACAACTGTTGCGTTGCTCAATACGCCATCGGGATCATAATCGCCGGCGCCGCCCGCAACCGCGCCTTCCAGACCGGTGCGACGGTAAGTGCCCTTGCCTTTTGAGGACAGAACGTCAACGGTCGTTTTAAAATCTTTGCTAGGGTTGAATTGCAGCACGGCCAACACGGCATCACGGTCTTGACCAGTGGTCTCGACATCGGCTTTGAAGCCGCCGGGTACTTTGACCGAAGCACCTGTGGCAGGGTTATTCCAGTCCGCCGCCCATCCACCCCATGAGTCAAATTTGACTTGCTGGTTATTGCTTTCGCGCGTTCGCGTCACACCCAGGGCTAAACCAATGGTGCGGTCGGCAAATTGGTCGACATACGAGAAGCTGCCATTATTGCCGTCACCCTGTTCCGGAGCGCCAGAGCCAATGCCTGTGGTCTTCTTTTTCAAATTGACGGCAATTGTGCGGCCTGGGAAATCTAGTGGCTTCAGAGTGCGAAGATCGGTCGTGGATGACAGGCCTTGTCCTACCAATTGGGCGTCAGGTGTTTTGTAGACAACGATCCCGCTCATCAACTCAGCGGGATAGACGTCAAACGACGGCGCACGGCTGTCGCCTGTAGACGCTTGCTCGCGACCATTCAACAGCGACCCGTTGAAATCAGGCGACATGCCACGGATGCTGATGGTCGATGCCTTGCCAGTGCGCATGTCGCGCTGGGCTGTTACACCTGGCAACCGTGCGATCGATTCAGCGACCGTGGCATCAGGCAGCTTTCCGATGTCTTCCGCAGAGATTGCGTCCACGATCGAGTCGGAGTTTCGCTTGGTTGAAATCGCTGCTTCAATACCTTTACGAATACCGGTAACTGTGACAGTGCTGAGGCCGGACGCATCTTGCGCAAAGGCGCCATTGCTGGTAATGATCAACGCGGCACAACCCGCAGCGATAGGGCCTAGTTTGAACAGCGATCTGCGTGTGTTGAGCGCGCCGACGCGCTGAGTGGGGGTGTTCTTCATAAATTATTTCCTAGTACACGTGGTTTGCACATTCATTGAGGGGCGTCAAAGGCTAGGCCGACATTCGGTGAATCCTCGGCTGCATCCCATTTGTATCAAAACAAGAAATATTCAGACATAGGTATAAACCCTTAAAAGTAAAGATTTTGTGAATTTATGCGCTTATTTTGCCCAAATAGCAACGGTTTTGGTCTAAACTTATCCTGATTCCGATGAAATGGTTTGTATTTCGTTTTTGACTGTAATCAAACTACATTTACATGTCGAGCTTCAGTTGAAACCTAGCGATGCGGTTTTGTTAATGCAAGGGATGTTTTGGGTTGGTTGGGTTTTTAAAACGGTTTACCCCATCGCTTACCCGATGGGGTATTTTTTTGATGTTGGTTGACTGCAAATAGGGCCACTCATTGGTCACCATAAAGGATGTTGAGAATGGATCAAGGCTATCCGAGGTTGTTGGGAGACATTGGCGGAACCAATGCCCGTTGGGCGTGGCAGGAGTCTGCTGTTGCTGATTTGGCCGATATCTCGGTTCAACCTTGCGAGGCGAGCGCATCCATTCATGAATCCGCAGTCAAATATTTGGAGGCACATGGCCGCAAGAACCCCGTTTGGGCGGGTATCGGTATCGCAACAGCGGTAACGGGTGACGAAGTGCGGTTGACCAACGGTACTTGGCGTTTCTCTATTGCTGCGTTTCAAAAGGCGTTGGGGTTGGAGCGTTGCCTGGTGGTTAATGACTTTACCGCGATGGCCATGAGTTTGCCTGCGCTAAAGGCGGCTGACCTCCGTCCCATAGGTGGCGGAACTGCAGTAGCGGGCGCTACCATCGCACTGCTGGGTCCTGGCACAGGCCTGGGCGTGTCTGGACTGGTGCCGGACGCAGCAGGGCACTACACCGCCTTGAGCGGCGAGGGTGGCCATGTGACGCTGTCTGCCAGCGATGACACTGAGGCCGACTTGCTATCCCTGCTGCGCAAAAAGTTTGTCCACGTCAGTGCAGAGCGTGTGCTCTCAGGGCCGGGTCTGGTCAATTTGTATCAGGTCATATGCGCGCTGGAAGATCGACCTGCGCGCGCACTGGTGGCCTCCGATGTGACGACTGCCGCAATAGCCGGGTCGGACGCACAGTGTGTGCAGGCGGTGCATTATTTCACCCGTTTTTTGGGCAGCGTGGCCGGCAATTTGGCGTTAACGCTGGGGTCGCTCGGTGGTGTCTATATTGGAGGGGGCGTTGTACCGCGGCTGGGAACTGCATTTGATGACGCCTTATTTCGGCAGTGTTTTGAAAACAAGGGGCGCTACCGGCAGTGGCTTTCCGTGTTGCCGGTTTGGGTTATCACCGCGTCCACGCCGGCCCTGGTGGGTGCTGGCCGGGCGCTCGACACGTTGCCTTGACAAAGCGCCTCGCTTCCCCGGTTAAGCTGTCGCCTTTGACACATCTATGATCAAGGGAAACAGACATGTCCGAAGCCCGCTTTGACCATCCGCGCCTGATTGCCGATATTGGCGGTACGTTTGCGCGGTTTGCACTCGAAGTTGCGCCCCGCGTGTTCGAGCAAAGTGCATCATTGCGTTGCGCTGATTTTCCTGACTTTCATGCGGCCGTTTCGGCTTACCTGTCGGGGCTACTGGGTGTCTCGCATGGAGACATCAAACATGCGGCGGTGGCAATTGCCAACCCGGTGGCGGGTGACGAAGTGCGCATGACCAATTACCACTGGAAGTTTTCGATTGGGGAAATGCGCCAGCGGTTGGGCTTTGACAACCTGGTGGTCGTGAACGACTTCACCGCGTTGGCGATGTCTGTACCCGGTCTTTCTGCACAACAGCGTCACCAGTTTGGTGGGGGTGTTGCTGTTCCGCGCAGCGTGGTTGGACTAATTGGCGCAGGAACGGGTCTCGGCGTTTCGGGTTTGATTCCTGCCGGCGATGGCTGGATTGCGCTGGGTACCGAGGGTGGGCACACCAGTTTCTCGCCGCAAGACGAGCGTGAAATTGCCATCCTCCAATATGCATGGCGCCAATACCCGCACGTGTCGTTTGAGCGTCTGTTGTCGGGCTCTGGCATCGAACTGATATTTCGGGCCTTGACTGACCGCGCAGGGTTGCCGGAGAACGTTTTGGATGCGCCCGAAATCACCCGTCTGGCGTTGGACGGCAGCGATGCGCTCTGCAAAGAAACTATTGATGTTTTTTGCGCCATTTTGGGAACCGCCGCAGCCAATTTGGCGGTGAGTCAGGGCGCCTTTGGGGGTATTTATATTGGTGGTGGCATTGTGCCCCGTCTGGGTCTGTACTTTGATCAGTCCCCGTTTCGCGAGCGCTTTGAAGACAAGGGCCGATTCGCGGATTACATGAAGGGCATTCCGACCTTTGTGATTACCGCTGTCGATGCCACCTTGCTGGGAGCTTCGGCTATTTTGACGTCACAATTGCGCGAGCTTGACGGAGCCAACGGGTCAGCTATCCTGGGGCAAATTCGCCGAGCACTGACCAGTTTGTCGCCTGCCGAACAGCGGGTTGCGCTGCACGTGCTGGCTCAACCTCGATCTGCCTTGAATGACCCGATCGCCACGATTGCACGCTCTGCCGATGTCAGTCAACCCACCGTGATCCGTTTTTGTCGTTCATTGGGTTGCGAAGGTTTGTCGGATTTTAAACTGCGGCTGGCATCCGGCTTGACCGGCACCATTCCGATTACCCACACCCAGGTGACCGGCGATGACTCTATGCTGGAACTTGGTGCCAAGGTGTTGGGCAATACGGCATCGGCGATTCTGCAGGCGCGTGACCATTTGAACCGCGACAGCATGGAGCGTGCCATGCGTCTTATTGCGGATTCGATTCGGGTGGAGATTTATGCCGTGGGGCATTACGGTGCAGTAGCTAACGACGCTCAATTCAAGTTCTTGCGCGTTGGCGTGTCGGCGGTGGCGCATACCGATCCGCGGTTGCAGACCTTGGCCGCCAATTTGTTGACACCTAGCGTGGTGGTGCTGATCATCAGCGGTAGCGGCCGCATTACGGAGTTGCTGGCAGTGGCCGAAAAGGCCCAGGCGCGCGGTGCCAAAGTGATTGCTATCACCGAGAGTCAGTCACCCCTAGCCCGCAAAGCAGACTTGGCTTTGATCGTCGACCATGTCGAAGACATTGCCACGCAGGTGCCCATGATCAGTCGCATTTTGCATCTTTTGATGGTGGATATCTTGGTGGTTGGTGTTACTTTGCATCGTGGTGCAGCGGTGCCAGCATTGGGTAACGAGGCGACAGTCGAACTCGATGAGGTTGTACCCGGGGCGCACGGTGTCGGTGCACGCCGCAAGGCACCTGGTGTCAGTGTGGCGGGCTCGTTGGCGCATCTGACCCAGCAAAGTCGCTGAAGCAATCAACCCGCTTTTTTGTCTCTCTGGGCTCAGCTCGTCGCATGGAATAGCCATGTCTGCATCTTCCTCATTTTTTAGTAATTTAACTACATAGTTATTTGAATTTCATTGTCTATATTCATCGAATATTACTTTCGAAATGATATTTTTATCAGTATTTGTGGCGCCGTAAGTGATAACATTAGTGTGTTGTTTTACTACATTTTATTGGATTTTGGAGCACTTGTATGACATATGCCACTGATCGGGCCGAGCCATCTTTTCAGCCCTCACGCGAGATGACCGCACGTGCGTTGCATGCGGTGGATGCGCAGTTGAGTCAAAAAATGGCATCCACACATCCATCGAGCAGCCTTCATGAGCAGATGCAGACGCTGTCGCGCTTCGCACGGGATCAACTCGCCAGTCGCTGGGCCGCCACGCATGCGCACGATACTGCTGCCAAGCCCAAGCGCGTGTACTACCTGTCCATGGAGTTCCTGATGGGGCGTTCGTTGTCCAATGCCTTGGATGCACTGAACCTGACCGGCCCGGCAGCCCAGGCGCTGCAGGCCCATGCGCACACGCTGGAGGACACCATGGCGCACGAGCCTGACGCGGCGCTGGGCAATGGTGGTCTTGGTCGGCTTGCAGCGTGTTTCCTGGATTCCATGGCTACGCTGGGTTTGCCGTCGTTTGGGTACGGTTTGCGTTACGAGTTTGGTATGTTCGCGCAGCGGTTGGAGCAGGGTGCCCAGACCGAAGGACCCGATGCCTGGCTCGTCGGCGGCACGCCGTGGGAGTTTCCCCGTCAAGATGCCACCTACATCGTGCGTCTGGGCGGTACGGTAGAGCATGTGGATGGCAAGTCGGTCTGGGCCAATGGCAGCACTGTTATGGCACGCGCTCATGACATGGTCGTGCCAGGCCATGGCACCGACCGTGTCAGCACGCTGCGACTTTGGAAGGCGCTGGCACCGCAGGCATTGGACTTGCAGGCCTTTAACGATGGAGATATTGCCGCCGCTGCGGCCTATAAAAACCAGTGTGAAAGCATTTCCTGGGTGCTATACCCCAACGACAGTACCGAGGCCGGTCGCGAGTTGCGCCTCAAGCAGGAATACTTTCTGGTCAGCGCTGCCATGCAAGATCTGGTGCAGCGCCACCTGGGTGAAAACGAGACCCTGCTCAATTTTCCCGAGAAGGTTTCTATTCACTTGAACGACACACACCCGGCTGTGAGCGTGGCCGAACTGATGCGATTGTTGTGCGACGAGCACGGCCTGGAGTGGGACACGGCGTGGAGTCTTTGTCAGGGTACCTTTTCGTATACCAACCACACCCTCATGCCAGAAGCGCTTGAGACGTGGCCAGTGGCATTGATGCAGCGTCTGTTGCCGCGCCACCTGGAAATCATTTATCGCATCAACCACGATTTTTTGCTGCTTGCATCCGCCTGCAGGCCGTATGACCAGGCCTTCCTGTCACGTCTGTCGTTGATTGATGAGTCGGGCGAGCGCCGTGTGCGCATGGCAAACCTTTCCATCGTGGGCAGCCACCGGGTCAATGGCGTGTCGGCCTTGCACTCTGATTTGCTTGTGGAGACCCTGTTTGCTGACTTTGCCACCTTATGGCCGGATCGCTTTGTCAACGTTACCAATGGTGTGACGCCCCGCCGATGGCTGGCCCAGTGCAATCCCGGTTTGGCGGGCCTGCTGGATACGCACATCGGCAAGCGCTGGCGCAGTGACCTGATGGAGCTCAAACACATTGCACCGCTCGCATCGGATGTCGATTTTCGGACAGCCTTCAGCGCGATCAAAGCCGCCAACAAGACGCGCCTGGCGTCCTATATTGCCAAGACCACAGGCATCATTGTCGATCCCACCAGCCTGTTTGATGTGCAGGTCAAGCGCATCCATGAGTACAAACGGCAGTTGCTCAACGTGCTGCACGTCATCACCCGCTATCAGTCCATGCTTGTCCAGCCGGATGCCGACTGGCAGCCGCGAACGGTCATCTTTGCGGGCAAGGCGGCGTCGAGCTACCGTACGGCCAAAAGCATCATCCGCCTGATCCACGACGTGGGGCAGGTGGTAAACAACGATGCACGCATCGACGGAAAATTAAAGGTGGTGTTTATCCCCAACTACGGCGTGTCGGTGGCCGAGGTCATCATGCCCGGCGCCGATTTGTCCGAACAGATATCCACTGCCGGCACCGAAGCCTCAGGCACGGGCAACATGAAGCTGTCGATGAACGGCGCACTAACTATCGGCACTGATGATGGCGCCAATATCGAAATTCGTCAGGCCGTGGGCGATGACAACATCTTCATCTTCGGCCTCAAAACACCTGAAGTGGCCGCTTGGGAATCAGCAGGTTACAACAGTCAAACCGTGTTGCAAAACAACCCGGGTCTGGGCGCCGTGCTCGACGCCATTTCGAGTGGCGCTTTCTCGCCCGATGAACCAGGCCGCTATCAAGACCTGGTGGACAGCTTGCTCGGACACAAGGACCGTTACTTTCTGCTGGCCGACCACGCCAGTTACGTTGCCGCCCACTTGCGGGTGGATGCGCTGTACCGCCGCCCTGAGGACTGGACCCGCTGCGCCATTGCCAACGTAGCGGCCATGGGGGTCTTTTCTTCCGACCACACCATCGCACAGTATGCTCGAGGTATCTGGAACGTGGTTCCTTCCTTCAATCCGGCCACTGCACCTGCTTAATTGACATACCATTGACATGAAGTTTCCACGCAATAGCGGCGTGCTGCTGCACCCCACATCCTTGCCCGGCCCGCACGGCAGTGGCGACCTGGGCTCAGCGGCCTACCATTTCGTGGACTGGCTGCAAAGCGCCGGCCAGAAACTGTGGCAAATCCTGCCGCTAAGCGGAATTGGCCCGGGGAATTCGCCTTACATGAGCAGTTCCGCGTTTGCCGGTAACCTTCTGCTGATCGATATGGATGACCTGCTTCAACACGGCTGGTTGTCGCTCGGCGACTTGACGCCCGATGTCGGCTTTGAGATCGAGCGTCAAAATTTTGCAGCCGTGTGGCCTTGGCGTATGGAGCGTCTGTCGCGTGCGGCACGCGCCTTTGCGCAAGACGCCAAACCCCAGAGCCTGACGGAATTCGCCGCGTTCTGTGAAGCCAATATTGACTGGCTCGACAACTACGCTCTGTTCATGTCGCTGGCCGAGCATTTCCATTGGAAAGATTGGTGCGAGTGGGAGGGTGGCTTGGCCCAGCGCACACCGGCCGCTATGGACGCAGCCCGTGCAGAGCACGCCCTGCGTATTGCGTTCTGGAAATTTTGCCAGTGGCGCTTCTTCACCCAGTGGCTCAAGCTGCGTGCCTATGCCAACCAGCGCGGCATCCAGATCGTGGGTGACGCGCCCATTTTTATTGCCTACCAAAGCGCCGAAGTGTGGGCGCGCCAGGACCTGTTCGATCTCAACCCCGATGGCCACCCACGCGTGGTGGCTGGTGTGCCGCCCGACTATTTCAGCGAAACAGGCCAACGCTGGGGCAACCCCATGTACCTGTGGAGTGCGCACGCCAGTGAAGGTTACGCGTGGTGGATAGAGCGCATCAAACGCACGTTCGAGTTGGTCGATATTGTGCGCATCGACCACTTTCGGGGTTTTGCCAGCTACTGGGAAGTGCCCGCCAGCGAGCCCACCGCCATGAAAGGCCAGTGGTTGCCCGGCCCCGGTGCGCCGCTGTTTGATGCCATTCACGCGGCTCTGGGGCCGTTGGCCATCATTGCCGAAGACCTGGGCGAGATCACGCCGGATGTGGAGGCCTTGAGACGCCGGTTTGCCTTCCCCGGTATGCGCATCCTGCAGTTTGCCTTTGGTGGCGATAGCACCAATACTTTTTTGCCGCACCACCACCAGAACGACACTGTGGTCTACACCGGCACGCACGACAACGACACCAGTCGGGGTTGGTGGAAATCAGCGTTGGAGAAAGAGCGCCAGTACTTGCGTGACTACCTCGCCGTGGATGGCAGCGACATTCATTGGGACCTGATTCGCGCGTCTTGCGCCAGCGTGGCGGACACCGCCATCCACCCTATGCAGGATATTTTGGGCCTGGGGACCGAGCACCGCATGAACTTCCCCGGCAGGTGTGAGGGCTACTGGGAGTGGCGCTTTGACTGGCCGCAAGTGCTGCCCGAGCACGCCATCCGCCTGGCCCACCTGTGCCGCGTCTATGGACGTGACGGAAGCAACGACAAGCGGTAGCGACAATCACCAATGCACATAGGATCGAAATGAGTAAACAGTTTGCACAGTGGGTGTCCACTATGGTCTTGGCGACGGTCGTCTCGACGGCTGCTCAGGCCCAGTCCGCACTACTGCCCTTGTGGGAGCTTGGTGTGTTTGCCGGTACGGTCACCACACCGGCCTACCCGGGCTCATCAGACCGCGCATCGCGCTCTTTGGCGTTACCCATATTCGTCTACCGGGGTGAGGTGTTCCGCGTGGAGCGCGGCGACGTGGGCGCGCGTTTGTTCAGCAGCGACGACATCGAGCTGGACCTGGGCTTCTCTGCTTCGTTGCCTGCCAGCTCCGATGACCTCACCGTACGCAAAGGCATGAGCGACCTGGGCACGCTGGTCGAGTTTGGCCCCAGGGTTAAGTTCACGCTGGCTAGGCCCGCACCGGGCACACGGGTGCGGTTGGAGGTGCCGATGCGTGCTGTGCTTGAGTTCAACAATGGCGTTCGCCAGCAGGGCTATGCGTTTGAGCCGGAGTTGGGGCTGGAAGTGCGCGACGTGGGCAGCGGCTGGAGCTTGTCTGCGACGGCCAGTCTTTTCTTTGGTGACAAAGATCTCAACAACTATTTTTTTGGCGTTTCAACGCCTTATGCCACCGCTACACGCCCCGCGTTTGATGCCCAGGCGGGTTTGATAACGACTCGTCTGGGGCTGCGACTGGCAAAAAGCCTTACGCCCGATGTGCGCGTGTATGGCTTTGTGCGTCACGAGCTGATGGAGGGCGCGACCAGCAAGGCCAGCCCGCTGATCCAGCAAACCACGGGTACCTCCGTCGGGGTCGGTCTGCTGTGGACGCTGGCGCGCTCGGAACAGCGTACAGTCGGTCGTTGAGCTGGTTGGGGTATGTGTAAGAGTCCGCGTTGCTTTTACAGTCCCCTGTGGGGGGTCGGTTGCGACTTAAACTGAGTGCGCTGGTAAAAACCCATTTACAACGCATTGCAAACGACGCAAAACAAGGTATCACTGGCGTCACTAGCGAATGCAATTCACGTTCGAGCAGCAACTGCGTTAAGCCAGATAAAAAATGAAACCCTCGCCTTTCGGTGAGGGTCGTTTACCGTGGGGCTAGTCGAATGGCTCCGTCAAGGCGAATGACCTCGCCGTTGAGCATATCGTTCTCAAAGATGTGCAAGGCCAGTTTAGCGTAGTCCTGCGGAGTGCCCAGGCGGGAAGGGAAGGGTACGGCTGCGGCCAGTGAATCTTGTATCTCCTTGGGCATGCCAAACATCATCGGCGTGCCAAAAATACCGGGTGCAATAGTCATGTTGCGAATGCCGTTGCGTGCCAGGTCGCGGGCTATGGGTAAGGTCATGCCCACCACACCACCCTTGGATGCGGCGTAGGCCGCCTGCCCCATTTGACCGTCATACGCTGCCACCGAAGCGGTGGAAATGATGGCGCCGCGCTCGCCCGTTGACTCGGGATCATTTTTGGCCATGGCATCGGCCGCCAGGCGAATCATGTTGAAGCTGCCGATCAAGTTCACAGTAACGGTTTTGCTGAATACCGCCAAGCTGTGAGCACCGTTCTTGCCAATGGTTTTTTCCGCTGGTGCAATACCAGCGCAATTAACAAGACCCATAAGCTTACCCATGGAAACTGCCTTGGCTACAACGGCTTGTCCGTCAGCTTCCTGGCTCACGTCACACCTCACAAAGGCGCCGCCGAGCTCCTTTGCAATAGCCCCACCTTTTTCGACTTGCATGTCCGCAATGACGACCTTGCCGCCCTTGGCGGTGAGCATGCGTGCAGTGCCTTCGCCCAAGCCAGAAGCGCCACCGGTGACGATAAAGACCTTGCCAGAAATGTCCATGGGGATTCCTTGAGAGTAGTTGTGAAAAAGATTTGACGTTTACGTAAACGTCAATTATCGCGTAGTCATGGATTGCGGTGTCCTGTGACAAAGCACCAAACTATGCTGCTATACTTCGGCCTCTCGAATACTGTAGGCGCGTAGCTCAGCTGGTTAGAGCACCACCTTGACATGGTGGGGGTCGTTGGTTCGAGTCCAATCGCGCCTACCAACAGGATAGCCCTGGTTTCCATTGTGGAATCGGGGCTTTTTTACGTCTGCATATAGGGTAATCCTGTGCCATTAAGGCTGATGCATTCCGTAGAATCTG